>REEF01000859.1 GCA_007695205.1 Planctomycetaceae bacterium | reverse complement strand
CCCGAGTTTTCAGCGTGCCCTCCAAAGGGTCAGACCCCTTTTCAGACAAAGCTTAGTTCCACTGGTCGGAGCAGTCTCAAGGGGAGAAACGTATCATGAAACGAGCGTTATTGTTGTCGTTGGCCGGCATCCTGATGGGGATGCTGCTGAGTAGCACTCCTTGCTGGGGGCAGGGAGTCCTGATCTTTGTCGATCCGCCCGCACCGACGCCTCTGCCGCGGCCCATCATCTGGCCGCCTCCGGGGCCGATCCCGCCGCCGCGACCGATCCCGCCGCCGCGACCGATCCCACGTCCGGCTCCCGAACCGCCGGCGACGTACAAGATCAAGGAGTTGGCCGTCCAGGCTCGACTGGTCGACCAGGTGGCTCGAGTCCAGGTGTCGCAGACGTTCGTCAACACGGGCAGTCGTCAGATGGAGGTCTCGTTTGTTTTTCCGCTGCCGTACGACGGAGCGATCGACCGGCTGACCTTCCTGGTTGACGGCAAGGAATACGAGGCCAAGTTGTTGCCGGCCGCGGAAGCCCGTTCGATCTACGAAGGCTACGTGCGCCGCAATCAGGATCCGGCTCTGCTGGAATGGGTCGGAACCGGGATGTTCAAGACCAGCGTTTTCCCGGTTCCGCCGGGAGCGGATCGCCAAGTCACTCTACGGTACAACCAGCTATTGCGGAAAGATCGGCAGGTGACGGATTTCTTGTTCCCACTGTCCACCGCCAAGTATACCTCGCGACCGATCGAATCGATGCGGATCCGGGCGACGATCGAAACGGAAGATCCGCTGAAGAGCGTCTACAGCCCGACTCATGAAGTTCAGATCTCGCGTGCGGGGCAGCGACAGGCGACGGTCGAGTTTGAAGCGAAGAATCACGTGCCCACGACCGATTTTCGCCTGATTTACGACACCGCGTCCACCGAGCTGAGTGCCAGTGTGCTGAGCTATCGGCCCGACAAGGACGAAGATGGTTTCTTCCTGTTGCTGGCCAGTCCGCAGTTCGAGCTGCAAGCAGTCGAGCGGACGGCCAAGACGGTGATCATGGCGGTCGACCGATCGGGCAGCATGAGCGGCAAGAAGATGGAACAGGCTCGAGAAGCGTTGAAGTTCGTATTGAACAATCTGCGAGAGAATGACACCTTCAATATCGTGGCCTACGACAGCACCATCGAGACTTTTCGGCCCGAGTTGCAACGCTACGACGAATCGACGCGTCAAGCGGCGTTGGGATTCGTCGAAGGGCTGTATGCCGGAGGTGCGACGAACATCGACGGGGCGCTGACCACGGCGCTGAAGATGGTTCACGATGACACTCGGCCTAGTTACCTCCTGTTCCTGACCGACGGCTTGCCCACGGTCGGCGAGACGAATGAAGCAAAGATCATCGATAACGCTCGCCGCAACAACCGCTACCGTGCGCGGATCATCAGCATGGGGGTCGGGTACGACGTGAACGGTCGTCTGCTGGACCGCATCTCGCGCACGAATTTTGGCCAGAGCGAGTACGTGCGTCCGGATGAGGACATCGAGCGGATCGTCGGGCGTCTGTACGGACGGATCAGCGAACCGGTGATGACCGAAGTCGCGATCGATTTCGATCTGGAAGGTTTGCGGCCGGAACAGGGACCAGCGGTCAATCGGGTCTACCCCCGGGAGGTCTACGATCTGTTCGCCGGAGAACAACTGGTGATCGTCGGTCGCTACCGCCAGCCGGGCGACGCCAAGGTGACGATCTCCGGTCAAATCGGCAACGAATCGCAAAAGATGGATTTCCCGGCAGCATTGGTTCGGCACAGTCACGAGGAATCTTACGCGTTCGTCGAAAAGCTGTGGGCCATGCGACGGATCGGCGAGATCATCGAGGAATTGGATTTGCAAGGCAAGAACGAGGAACTGATCGAGGAACTGGTCGCCCTGTCGACGCGGCACGGAATCCTGACTCCCTACACCTCGTTCCTGGCCGACGAGAACGAACGTCCCGGCGATCTGGCGAGGGCCGACCATCGGAATCGCCGCGCTACCGCCGCCGTGGATCGATTGAGCGAGATCTCCGGACGATCCGGGTTCGCACAACGCGCCGAGCGGCAGACATTCCAGCAGGCGATCCGTGCGCCGATGGCCTCCGGCTATGGCGGGATGGGTATGTACGGCACTCCGGCTGCTGAGGGAGCCCCGGGCGACGCTGCGGCTCCGGCGCGGGTACCCAGTTCAGGAGGCGTTACGTATCGCGATATCGATACGGATCGCGAGGTCGAGGTCCAATCGGTGCGGATCGTCGGTCGCGAAACGCTGTACAAGCGAGGCAATCAGTGGATCGCCGCCAATGCTCAGGATATCGACCTGGAACGTGATCGCGACAAGATTCAGACCATCCAGCAGTTCTCCGACGAGTACTTCCAGTTGGTGGCCGCCAACACATCGTCCGAGAACGCGGTATTAGCCAGGCAACAGCCGGGCGAAGAATTGGTGATTCGTTTGCGAAATCAGATCTATTTGATCCGCTGAACGCTTGGGAACTGGGCTTGCCCCGTCAGACAAAATGGCCACAATCCTTGTCACGTGGCCGAGCGTGGTCTGCGGGGTGAACTGCGGGGTCGGGAGTCGTTTTCGGGCAACGACGAACCATGTGGAAGATGTTTTGCCCGAAAACGACTGCCGACCCCTTCGCACAACGCGACACCAGTTTTTCTTGATTTTTCGAAGGTTCTCAGCTCGGCCGATAACGACGAAGGGTACCATGTCCAGTTCCATTCGAGATCTGCACAAGATCCAACGCGGTTTGCAACGAGGTCTTGTTTTGCAAGGGGAGCGCATCGTGGGTGGCGTCCATCTGCCGCCCGTGGATTCGGAAGCGTTTTTCGACCAATTCAACCGAGAGTACGCGGCTGCCGGAATCCGGCTGGTCCGCGCCACGAACGGCCAAGACTCCGAACCTACCTCGCTGCTTGGCCGGGAAACCTAAACACTCCGGATCAAAACGGAACACCCCACTTGCGCCCCTTCGCAGCACCTACCCTACTTTCACGACGGCCCCTGTATGCGTTACCCTGGTAGGCGAAACCGGTGCTCGATCGTATCGGAGCATCGAAGGGGCGGCCTGGAATAATCAGAGGATAATGCAATGACAGACAAGGCGAAGGTCTATCTGGCGGTCGATTTGGGAGCATCCAGCGGCCGAGTGGTGGCGGGGTTGTTGCGTTCGGATCGAGTCAGTTTGCAGGAAGTCTATCGGTTCGAGAACGGGCCGGTGATGGTCAATGGACGCATGTACTGGGATCTGCTGGCCCAATGGACCCATATCCAGAAAGGCCTGCAGGCGGCAGCGGCCGAATTCGGCGATCAGATTGTCAGCGTGGGCGTGGATACTTGGGGAGTCGATTTCGGGCTGCTGGGGCGCGGTGGGGAATTGCTGGGCAACCCGTACCATTATCGGGATCGGCGCACGGCCGGGATGTTCGACAAGGCTTTCCAGATCGTCCCGCGCGATCAGATCTTCGCCGAAACCGGGTTGCAGTTCATGGAAATCAATTCCCTGTACCAGTTGCTGGCCATGAAGTTGGCCGATTCGCCTCTGCTGGACGTCGCCGAGCGATTGTTGATGGTTCCCGATCTGTTTCACTGGCTGCTGACCGGTGAAGCGGCCAATGAATTCACGGACGTATCGACCACCCAGTTGTATAACCCGATCACCGGAGACTGGTCTTGGAAGCTGATCGAGCAGTTCGGATTTCCGCAGCATATTTTTGGCCCGATCGTCGCACCGGGCACCAAGCTGGGGCCGGTGCAGAGTCACGTGGCGGAATTCACCGATCTGCGCGGCGTGGAGGTGGTGCTTCCGGGATCGCATGATACTGCCAGTGCGGTGATGGCCGTCCCGGCATCCGGCGTGGTCGGTGCCGCGCCCGATTGGTGTTACATCAGCAGTGGTACGTGGTCTTTGATGGGTGTGGAGAGTCCGACACCGGTGGTGAACGATAAGTGTCGCGAGCTGAACTTTACCAACGAAGGCGGAGTGGAGGGCACGACCCGGTTGTTGAAGAACATCGCCGGGTTGTGGTTGTTGCAAGAATGCCGCCGGATGTGGAACCAGGCGGGGAACGAGTTCGGCTGGTCCCATCTGGTGCGCGCCGCCGAAGGGGCCGCACCCCTGGTTTCGCTGATCGATCCGGACGATCCGTCGTTGGTCGCTCCTAAGGACATGACCGCCCAGATTCAGTCGCTGTGTCGCGATACGGGGCAACCCGTTCCCGAGAATCCCGGCGCCATGGTGCGATGCATCCTGGAGAGCCTGGCGTTGCGTTACCGTATGGTCCTGGGCTGGCTGCGTGAATTGACCGGGGCATCGATCGATACGATCCACATCGTCGGCGGTGGCACGCAGAACCGTTTGCTGTGCCAGATGGCCGCCGACGCCTGCAACTGTCGAGTTCTGGCGGGACCCGTCGAAGCGACGGCGATCGGCAACGTGATGGTCCAGGCGACGACTGCGGGCGACGTGGCAGGGATTGCCGAAGCCCGCGAGTTGATCCGCCGCAGCTTTGACGTCGTCGAGTTCACGCCGCGGAGATCCGGTGCATGGGAGGACGCCTTCGGCCGATTCTGCCAGTTGACCGGGCAATCATCCGGCTGATCGCCGACTGGAATCCAGCTTCGTGAGTTCCTCGTCGACCGCCTGCAACGTATGGGCGATCTGTTCGTCGGTATGTCGAGCCGTGATGAAGAACCGCAACCGAGCGGCTTTTTCTTCGACGGCCGGATGCAGAATCGGCTGGACATTGATGCCGCGTTTGAACAGATTCCGGGACAGCAACAGGGCTTTGATCGAATTGCCGATGATCACCGGCACTACCGGCGTGTTGTTGCTGAGCCCCGTATCCAAACGATGGTCCTTGGCCGTCTGCAAGAACAGCCGGCTGCGTGATTGGATTTGATGCACCCGCTCGGGATCGCGCTGGACTTTGCGGATCGCCGCCAGTGCGGCGGCTGCGTTGGGCGGCGAGATGCCGACACTGAACACGAAACCGGGCGCTGTGTATTTCAGATACTTGACGACCTGTTTGCAACCCGCGATGTAACCGCCGCAGCTTCCGAAGGATTTGCTGAGCGTGCCCATCAACAGATCGATCTCGCGCGGATCGACCCCATAATGCTCGCAGATCCCATGACCGCCCTGGCCCATGGTCCCGATCGAATGAGCCTCGTCGACCATCAGCAGCGCCTTATGGCGTTTCTTGACGCGGACCAATTCCGGCAGTTCGGGATAGTCTCCGTCCATGCTGTAGACGCCTTCGACCACCACCAGCACGCGTTTGTAGTTGCGTCGGACCTGCTTCAGGATCTGGTCTAGCGCCTGCCAGTCGTTGTGCGGAAAGGCTCGTCGTTGAGCATGCGACAGGATGCAACCCTGGATGATACTGTTATGCACCAGTTCGTCGTGCAGGATCAGGTCGCCCGGATGGAACAGGTGGCCGATCGTCGTCTCGTTGGTCGCATGGCCACCCAGGTAGACGATCGAGTCGTCGACGCCTACGAAATCGGCGATGGCGCGTTCCAGTTCTCGATGGATGGTCTTTTCGCCCGACACAACGCGGCTGGCCGAAACACTGGTTCCGTAAAGGTCCAGCGCATCCTTAGCCGCCTGCGTGATCTCCGGGTCGCCGGACATGGCCAGATAGTTGTAACTGGAGAAATTGATCAGTTCCCGGCCTGCGATCATGGTCGTATCGCACGTGACCCGTTCGTGGACGTTGAAGAATGGGTTCTCGACGCCCAGGACTTGCATCTGAGCCAATTGGCCTTCCAGTTTCCGATATTCCGGCATGGCTTCTAACCGGTAGAACTCTTCCGGGATCTCGGCCAGATCGTCGACCACGGTAGGGGGCTGCGGCGAGCTTTGATCGGCGCCCGGCGACTGGGGCGCAGCCGTCGTTTCCGTGGGCAGGGCGGCGAGTTGCTCCGCAGGTTGCTCTGCATCGTCCGGGCCGCTATGCACGGTGCAGGCGATCGAGGCGACTCGATCAGCCAGGTCGCCGCCGGTCATCTCTTCGGAGAAAGCTTCCAGAGGCAGTTCGATTTCCAGTTCGGTCTCGATGCGATTCTTCAGTTCGATCGCCATCAGGGAATCCAGGCCCAGGTGCTTCAGCGGTTGGGCCACGTCCAGATGCTCGACGCTCATCCCCAACGTTGCCGCGATGCGTTCCAAGGCGAAGTGGCGAGCCAGTTCGGGCCGTCGATCCGTAGCGGCCGACTGGAACCGCTTGAGTGCATCGGAACGTTTGCGAGCCGCCCCTGGTTCGCCCACGGCCGATTCCGATTGCCGAGCCATCTCGGCCAGAAACGTCTCCCGCTGGCGTTTGGGGACCTGTTTCAAGAACTTGCGCCAAGCGATGGGCAGCACGCCGATCTGGGGGCGGTTCTGGCGCAGCAGTTGGCCCAGGATCTCCAGCCCTTGTTCGACCGGGATGGTTTCCATGCCGCTGGCCGCCCAGCGTGCCTCGTCCCGTTCGTCGCGATCCGCTGTCATGCCGATCGAATCCCAAGGCCCCCAGTTGATGCTGATCGCAGGCATTCCCAACCGTTGCCGTTCGTGCGCCAAGGCGTCCAAGAAGGCGTTCGCCGCCGCATAGTTCGATTGGCCGGGCGATCCCAGCAGCGACGCGAGCGACGAAAAACCGACGAACAGATCCAGCGGCAGGTCACGAGTCGCCTGGTGCAGATGGAAGGCCCCGAACGTCTTGGGCGCCAACACGCGATCGAAGCGTTCCCAATCCTGCTGGATCAGCACGCCATCGTCCAACACTCCCGCTGCGTGGAACACACCGCGCAACGTCGGCAGGTGACGGCAGATATGGCCGATCGTCTGTTCCACATCCCCCTGCCGCGACACATCGGCTCGCAATACCGTGACCTGGATCCCTTGCTCTTTCCAGGCCGCGATCCTCTCATGGGCCTCGTCGCCGGGCTCCGCGCGGCGTCCGGTCAACACCAAACTGCGCGCCCCGTGTTGGACCAGCCACTGGGCGACCTTCCAACCCAAGCCGCCAAGGCCCCCGGTGATCAGGTAGCTTGCATCGTCGCGAATGGGCGGCACATCGGATTGCTGATAGGCGGCCAGCGAGATGACGACCTTGCCCAGGTGTTTGCCCTGAGCCATCCATCGAAACGCGCTGATCGCATCGTCGATCGAAAAGACACGGCAAGGCAGCGGAGCCAGTTCGCCGGATTCGAAACGGCTCATCAAATCTTCCAACATCCCCCGGATCAGTCCTGGCTGCTGTAGTTCGTGTTCGCCCAAATCGAACGGAAGGTATGCCACATCGGGACGCTGCTGACGCATTTGGTCGGCCGACCAGATATCGATCTTACCGATCTCGACAAAACGTCCTTCGGGCGCCAGGGCAGACAGGCTGCTGGGGATGAAGTCGCCGTTCAGACTGTTCAGCACGATCTGGACTCCCTGGCCATCCGTCTGTTGTTGGATCTCTTGGGCGAAATCCAACGTCCGCGAATTCATCACATGCGTGATCCCCTGGGAACGCAGGAAGTCCCATTTGCCGGGACTGGCGGTCGCGAACACTTCCGCGCCACCAGCGC
The DNA here is from genome assembly GCA_007695205.1 of Planctomycetaceae bacterium. GTDB lineage: Bacteria > Planctomycetota > Planctomycetia > Pirellulales > Pirellulaceae > SKKK01. The sequence continues at coordinate 10,429 of REEF01000859.1, read as the reverse complement.
GGGCCAACGCCACCGCCGCCTGCCCGACGCCGCCTGCCGCGGCGTGGATCAGCACCCGTTCTCCCGCGGTCATCCGAGCCAAGCGATTCAATCCATAATGAGCCGTCAAATAAGCCAGCGGAATCGTCGCGGCCTGCTCGAAGGTCAGCGACGAAGGTTTCGGTGCCACGTAACTGGCATTGACGGTCACGTGACTGGCCAAGCTGCCCAGCGCGAGTGCCAGCACGGCATCGCCCACCGCCAGATGTTCGACCCCCGGCCCCACGGCCGCGATCCTGCCGGCACATTCGAAACCGAAGACAACGTCCGCCTCGCTGTGAATCCCGATCGACTGCTCGTACTGCTGCAGCATGCCCAGCGCCCTGAGGCAATCGCGGAAGTTCAGCCCGGCGGCGTACACCGCGATCTCCACTTCGCCCGGCCCCGGGGCTCGGCGCTCGCTGGGTTGGACTTCCAGGTTGTCCAGCACGCCATACTTGGTCAATCGCAACCGGAACGGCGAGTCCTCGGGCACCTCCATCGCACTCGGCGACCGCTGGCTGCGCTGGACAAGACGCGGGACGTAGCGCACCGATTCTCGCAGCGCCACCTGGTCTTCGTCGTCGCCGTCCAGGATCTCGCGGGTCAACATAGCGATCTCATCCGACTGCGGTTGGGCCGCCAGATCGATGCGCACCGGTTGCAGTTGGGGGTGCTCCCAGGCGATCACACGAGCCATACCCCACAACGAGGCCTGAGTCGGATCGACCGGATCGGATGGCGCCATCACCGATTGGGCTCCGCGAGTCACCAGCCACAAACGCGGCAATTCTGCTGGCAACGTCTTGATCAGCGCTTGCACCAGATCGAGTGTTACCGCGCAGCTCAATCGCTGGCCGATCCCCAACGAGTTGGACGTCCGATCGTCGAAACACGCGGCATTCAGACTCCACAGATGAATCACTCCGCGCAACTGGTGAATGTCGTCGCGAAACGCCTCGTCCAACACCCGCTGATAGTCGCCCGATTCGACCGGGCACAGTTCGTAGTCATCCGGTCCCACGGCGGCGAAGCGTTCGCCGGTGCGAGCCAGCACGCAACGATTGCCCTGGGACCGCAACTGGTCGGCTATTTTGGCACCGATGCCCCGATCGTCCCCCAGGATCAACCAAGCACCCGTTTCTATCGAACTGGCAGCACTGCGATCCCCGCGTGCTTTGGGACGCCAGTCGACTCGATAAAGCCAATCGTCCACATTGCGCTGCATCTGGCGCATCAGGATCTCCCGACGCACTCGCCGCAATTCCAGGCCTTCGATCAGGGCGACCAAACCGCCTTGGGCGTCCAGCAACCGGATCTCGGCGACCACGCTCTTGCGCGATGTGCCGGCAGACGACGTGATCCGCACATGGCTCCAGACCGTCGATGCGCCCGGCTGAAGCACGCGCAGCGACTTCAGCGCCAGGGGCAGCAGAGCCTGCCGTGTCTCGGATTCGGGCAGTGCGGCCGCCAGCGTTTGAAAACATGCGTCCAATAACGCCGGGTGCAGCAGGTACTGATCCGCCTGCGACTGAACTTCTGCCGGTAACACCACCTGGCCCAATGCCTGATCATCGCCCTGCCACAATCGCTGGACGCCTTGGAAGGTCGGCCCGTAAGCCAGCCCGTTGCTGCGACAGACCTCATACAATCGTTCGGTACTCACTTCGCGATCGATCGACGCCCGCAGTGCCTGGATATCGTCCGATTCCGAGCTGGGCGTCTCGCGGTCCAAGACGATCTTTCCCATGGCATGACGCGTCCAGATCCGACCGGGATGATTCGGCGTTTGCTTCGCGCTGTAAATCTGAAAAGCCTGGACTCCATCTTCTTCGACCGAGACCACTACTTGCACAAGGCTCGGTTCCTCGACGCTCAGCACCAGCGCCTGCTGGATGAACATCTTCGCCAGCGTCACGTTCGCATCTTGGAAAACGTCACGACCAGCCGCCAGCGCCATCTCGGCCAGCGCTGCGGCAGGGACGACGACCGTATCAAAGATACGATGGTCCCGCAGGTACATCGGCTGGTTCACGGAGAACATCGTCTGATAAACGGTTTCTTTCCCGGCGACTTGGATACGTTGTCCCAGCAGCGGGTGGCAGGTGGCGTCCCCGGCGGCCGCGGCCGTCGATGGCGGACCGGTCAACCGGGATCCGACGCTAAAGTCGGTCCAGCAGCGTTGACGCTGGAACGGATAGGTCGGCAAGCTGATTTTCTTGCGATGATCGTCAGCAGCGAACTGCTGCCAATCGATCTCCGCGCCCAATTCGAACATTCGGCCCAAGGTCTCCAGCAGCATGCGCCCCTTATCCTCCGGGCCTCGGAGACTGGGCAACCAGACCGAGGGCGAGTCGGGAGCGCACGATTTCCCCAACGCCGTCAGCACGGGCTTGGGGCCGGCTTCCAGGACGATCCCCGGCGCCGCTTCCATCAGGCAACGGACCGAATCCACAAAGCGGACCGGCTGGCGGATATGTCGGCACCAGTAGTCGGCCGTCAGGATCTCGTCACCTGCCACCTGTCCCGAGACGTTCGAGATCACATCGAATTCCGGTTTCGAAAACGAAATCTGCTCGGCCACCCGCCGGAAAGGCTCCAGCATCGGCTCCATCAGCGGTGAATGGAACGCGTGCGAGACCGTCAGTCGGCTGCAGCGAACCCCGTCGGATTCTAAGCGGGAAACGGCCGTGTCGATGCCCGCATGGCTGCCCGAGATCACCGTCTGCTGCGGCGCGTTGATCGCAGCGATCGAGATTTCGCTGGCCAGATCGGCGATCCGGTCGGCGACCTGTTCTTCCGCAGCGAAAACCGCCACCATGCTGCCGTCCCGCGGCAAGTCCTGCATCAAGCTGGCTCGCGCCGCGATCAAGCGAATCGCATCTTCCAACGTAAACACGCCCGCCACGCAACAAGCCACGTATTCCCCGACACTATGGCCCATCGCTACGGCAGGCCGGACTCCCCAGGACTGCCACAATTGGGCCAAAGCATATTCCAGCGAGAAAAGCGCCGGCTGGGTGTAAGCCGTATCGTCCAGCGGCGACGATTGACCCTCGGCAGGATACAGCACCGACAGCAGGGACTCAGGCAGCAGCGGACGCAACAGTTGATCGCAGCGATCCAAGGCCGTTCGAAACGCAGGGTGTTGCTCGTACAACGCGAGTCCCATGCGGACGTACTGGGAGCCCTGGCCGGTGAACAGCATGGCGATCTTGGGAACCTTCTTCTTGCCTTGACGACGCTCGATCGGCTCCGCTACACCCTCGTTGGCGAATCGCTCCAGTTGATCCACCAACTGCGAAGCATCCGCCGCGACAAACGTCTTGCGGTAATCGAACTGCGAACGCCCGACATTGGCCGTAAAGCAGGCATCGGCTAGTGTGGCCGAGGGCACAGCGGATGCGAACTGGGCGAATCGCTGTGCCGACTCGTTTAACGCCGGGCCGGTCTTCGCCGTCAGACTCAATACATGCAGGGGCCGTTCCGCAGGCCGTTCTGTCGGTGTTGCCGGCGCGGGTGGCTCCTGGACGACCACATGGCAATTCGTGCCACCGAATCCGAACGAACTGATCCCAGCCACTTTCGGCTTCGAGCCCGTTTCCCAGGCGGTCAACTCGTGAGGCAATTCGAACGAGGTGCCTTTCAACGAAATGTACGGGTTCAATTCGCGGAAATGCAGGTTCGGAGGGATCTGCTGGTGCTGTAACGCCAGGATCAGTTTCTGCAGCCCGGCGATCCCCGCCGCCGATTCCAGATGCCCGATATTGGTCTTCACCGCACCCAACCAGCATGGCAGCCCGTCACCTCGATCCCGCATCAGAACATGGCGCAGCGAACGCACCTCGATCGGATCGCCCAACGCCGTCCCCGTCCCATGCGTCTCGATCAGACTGATCTCGTGCGGATGCCGCCCTGCGGCCGATAAAGCCATCGAGATCACCGCCTGCTGAGAAGGGCCGTTCGGAGCCGTCAATCCGTTGGTCAACCCGTCCTGTGTCACCGCCGAACCAGGCAGCACCGCCAGAATCCGATCCCCCGCAGCCTGGGCGTCCGACAATCGCTTCAGGATCACCACCCCGCAACCCTCGCCTCGCACGTAACCATCGGCCGACGCGTCGAACGTTTTGCAGCGCCCGTCCGCAGCCATCATTCGAGCTTGCGACAACGTGATGGTCCCCTCGGGTGTCAAAATCATATTGACACCCGCAGCGATCGCCAATTCCGACTCGCCCAGTTTCAAACTCTGACACGCCAGGTGAACGGCGACCAACGACGAGGAACACGCCGTGTCGATCGCCATGCTGGGACCGCGCAGATTCAACGTGTACGACAAGCGGTTGGCTGCGATGCACAAACAGGTCCCGGTCGCCACGTAGGCATCGATCTCGGAAACATCCTTGTACAATAACCGATAATCGCTGTTGCTGATCCCAACAAACACGCCGGTGGCACTATTCTGTAACCGCTCCGGTACGATCGCCGCATCTTCCAACGCCTCCCAGGCTACCTCCAACAACAGCCTCTGCTGCGGATCGATACGCTGCGACTCGCGCAGGGAAATCCCGAAAAACGTTGGATCGAACAGCTCGACATTGTCTACAAAACCACCCCAACGAGTGTACATTTTGCTGGGAGTCGCCGGTTCGGGATCGTAGAAAGTGTCGACATCCCAACGCTGCCGCGGCACTTCGCTGATAGCATCCACGCCATCACGCAACAATTGCCAGTACTGCGAGGGATTGTTCGCCAAAGGAAAACGGCAGGCCATACCGACCACTGCGATCGGCTCGCCCTGCTGATGATGACCGCGCATCGCTTGACTGCTCATGATTCTTCCGCAAGACACTGAGAAAACGTTTCGATGGTCGGGTAGTCGTACAACAAAGAGGGATCGACGTGCCTGCCGAGCCAATCTTCTAAATCGCCCGTCATCCCGATGGCCGTCGCCGAATCCATCGCGAAATCATCAAAGGGAATCGTCACGTCGATCTCGTCAGGTGATCGCTCCAACTCGCGAGCCAGATAATCGATCAGCCACTGCTGGATCTCTTCGGCTGTCCGCCGAACCCCACCTTCTTGTTCTTCAAAACTAGACATCTCTTCCTTTCGAAAACCGAATTCGACTGCCTGCCGATAACTTCCGCTAATTCCGCTAAATCCACCCTGTAGGTTCAAATATGGATGTCCAAAATAGCTGCGATAAGCAGATTTTGGGCGAATCAGGGCGAATTTCCGGTAAAACCGCTCCTATTCTACGCAATCCGGACATTCACTACGATGCGAGTTTTCGATAGCGATGGGAGTTGTTATGCCCCCATTGCCAAGAGTGTCAGAAGACATTAGCCTGAAGAACTAGCTGGACGCGGTGATGGTTGCCGCGCCGTTCGATTTGTAACCGTCGAAAAACTTAGAGGGTATACCATGGCAGACGCCGCTTTTAAGAAAATCGAAGTTGTCGGAACGTCCACGAAATCGTATGCAGAGGCAACCGCCAATGGCATTGAAAAGGCATCGGAATCGCTGCACGGGATGAGCTGGTTTGAAGTGGTGGAAATGCGGGGGTCGATCGTCGACGGGAAGGTGCACCAGTATCAGGTGACGTTGAAGATCGGCTTCAAGGTCGATTGAGCGCCGTCAGTACGGCCTTTGAGATGGATCCGAAAGAAAACGATGGAAACCGGTCAGTCGAGTCACGCAAGTCGGACAGACAAAACGAGTCGTTCCGACTTGCATCGACGAGGTTTCTTCTTTTCAACCCTCCGTTGGCTATTCGGTTCGCCTCTTGCGGTTGGTTTGACGTCATTAGCCGCCACGTTCACGGTTTGGTTGCTGGCCAGTGTGCGGTTCATGTTCCCCAATGTGTTGATCGAGCCGCCGCTACGTTTTCGCGTTGGCCGCATGGAACAGTATGTTCCGGGCCAGGTGGAGACGCGTCATGCGGACCGGCATGGTGTCTGGATCGTAAACGGTCATTTCGAGGGCCGTTTGCAGCTTTACGCGTTGCGAGTCGAATGTACCCATCTTGGCTGTACCACCATTTGGCTGGAATCGGAGCAAAAGTTCAAGTGTCCCTGTCATGGTAGCGGCTTCTACAAAGATGGGATTCATTTCGAGGGTCCAGCGCCCCGTCCGTTGGAGCGTTACGCCATCCATCTGGCAGACGATGGTCAGATCGAGGTGGACAAGAGCCGAACATTCCGCCATGAGTTGGGGGAATGGGAGGACCCTGATAGTTTCATTCCGGTATAACCGTCAGCCATAAATCGACTTTCCCATGCCTTCGTTCGGCGAGAGCCTCCGTAATTCCCAGGTGTACAAGAGCATCTTTCGGCATCCGCTGCCGCTGGATCGACGTCATCGGGTTCTGGTGATCTTGACGAACTTTTTCCTGCATCTGCACCCGGTGTCGATTCGTCGCCAGGGCATCGCGCTCAGTTACACCTGGTGCATGGGTGGGTTGACCTTTTTCTTCTTTTTGGTCGAGACGGTGACGGGCGTCCTGTTGATGTTCTATTACCGCCCGGTGGCCGAGTACGCTTACAACGACATGCTGGCGTTGCGCGACGCGACTTCGATGGGGATCCTGCGCGAACTGCACCGCTGGGGTGCCCATGCGATGGTGATCGCCGTTTGGTTGCACACTTACCGCGTTTTCTTGACGGGCAGTTACAAGCGACCTCGTGAATTCAATTGGGGCATCGGCGTGATCCTGCTGATGTTGACTTTGCTGTTGTCCTTCACCGGTTATCTGTTGCCGTGGGACCAGTTGGCGATATGGGCGGTCACGGTCGGATCCAACATGGCACGCGCCACTCCGTTATTGGGCCTGGAGGGACCGGGGGCGGCCTTGTTGACCGTCGATGGGATCGATCTGATCACCAGCGCATCGGACGCGAGGTTCGTGTTGTTGGGGGCTCGTTTCGTTGGTGAAAACGCGTTGCTGCGTTTTTACGTTTTGCATTGCGTAGCGATCCCGCTGGGTGCGGCGTTGTTGATGGCGATCCATTTTTGGCGAGTCAGAAAGGACGGCGGCATCAGCGGCCCGTTATAGACCATGGTCGATCCGGTCTCTTACGACGAATTCATCGCCAGCGTTTCCGGGCCGCTCGGTTGGTTCTTCGTCTTGTTGACCGTGATGAATCTGGTGGCTGCGGCGCGGACGGTGCTTGGTCGTGACGGAACGACCCTGCTTCAATGGAAGCGTTTTCGTCTTGTCAGTGGTCAGTTGTGGGTGGTGTTGGCGGTCTGGTTCGCCATCCAAGCCGTGTTGTGTTTTCGAGCCGATCCGACATCGATGGCCTGGGTGGCGATGCCCAATTGGGCCAAGCAGTGGGTGGATCATTGGATGAGTCCCACGTGGTACACCATTGGTTTGCTGGGCGGTTTGCTGGGCATGTTCCTGGCTCGCCGTTTCTTCGTCCGACCGCCGGTGGCCTGGCTGATGCTGAACCTGTCCATGTGGTTCCTGGGTGCTTCGCTGACCGATCAGAACTTTTACCAGATCGTTTCCAAGCCCGATAATGTGCCGATCGTCGGCATGGTCTATCTGCTGGGGTTCTTCACGTGGATGAGCGCCTACCGTGCGGTGCAAAATGATGATCGACTGGCCCGAGGCGAACCGCCGCTGGAAGCGGTGGACGACGAGAAGACGCTGGTCTGGCCGGATCTGGTTTACATCGAGTTGATCTGCATGGTGGCGGTGACGGCCGTGTTGATCGTCTGGGCCATCGTGCTGAAGGCGCCGTTGGAGGAACCGGCCAACGCGGCTCATACCCCGAATCCCTCGAAGGCTCCTTGGTACTTTCTGGGCTTACAGGAACTGCTGGTCTACTTCGATCCGTGGCTGGCCGGCGTGGTGTTGCCGGGCTTGATTCTGTTCGGGCTGATCGCCATCCCCTACTTGGACCCCAACCCCGAGGGAGTGGGCTATTACACGATTCTGAAACGCCCGTTTGCCTACGTTGTGTTCCAGTTCGGATTTCTCGGACTATGGATCTCCTTGATCTTGATGGGCACGTTCTTGCGAGGCCCGAACTGGAGCTTCTTTGGGATCTACGAAACGTGGGACGTGCACAAATCGGCGACGCTGCAGCATTACAATCTGTCGGATTATTTTTGGATCTGGATGCTGGGTCGCGAATTGCCGACGGCATCGGCGGATGCCGGGATGGGTGGGCGAGTGGCGGTCATCCTATGGCGTGAACTGCCGGGCTTGCTGCTGATGACCTTGTACTTCATTGGCTTGCCGATCCTGGCCGCATCCCGCATCCCGCTGTTTCGTCAACTATATGCCCAGATGGGCTGGCCTCGCTTTGCGGTGATGATGCTGTTGTTGATGTGGATGATTCTGTTGCCGATCAAGATGGTAGCCAACTGGCAACTGAACTTGCAGTACTTTGTGGCCATTCCCGAGTGGACCTTGAATCTATGACTTCCAAGGGTGTCCAGGAAAAGACGTTCTACAACATCCAGCGATTGCACTGGATCTTCGCCATCACCAGTCTGCTGTTGTTGGCCACCTCCTTGGCGATGTTGATCGAGGACCATTACCGTAGTTGGAAGCAATACCAGCGACGTGCGGCAGAAATCGACATCCAGACGGATCGCTGGCTGCAGCAGATAGCTTTGGCTCAGGACGACGATCAGCAGTGGGAGCGGCTGGAGCGAAGGATCATCCAGCAGCGGTCGACGTATTTTGCGCCCGATGCCGGCTTTCCTTGGCTGGGAAAACGCTGGCTGGAAATGCCGATTCTGGATGCCTTCAACTCGCCTCGCCGGATCGAAACCTTGTGGGCCGAGGATCTGACGCTGGATCATCACTCTCACGAGGTGCTTCGTTACGATCGTTGTACGACCTGTCATCAGCGGATTCAAACCGGTTGGCCTGGCAACCCCGATCGGCCTCTGTATCCACCAACACAGACGTTGACGCTTCGGCTGGTACTGCCCGAGGACCGTGGTCTGCCTGGGGACGAGAACGGTCCGGCCGCACAAGACGATGCGGACCATGGTTTGCAACGGATCGAACGAGCATTGGGGGTGGTTGTGACCGAATCGGCCGTGCATGCCGAGGGCCACGTGACGGTCGTTTCGGTCGCCGAAGAATCCCCCGCTGCGAAAGCTCGACCGCCCGTGGCCGAACGACCGTTGCAGCGTCGCGAGGAGATCGAGGCCATGTTGTTGGGTGCCGGGCAAATGGCCAGCGTTTCGGACGAACCTGCTGGTTTATGGATGGGCGACCAGATCCTGGCATGGGACGGCCAACCGATCCGCAACCGCGCGCAATGGACAGCGGCGTTGTTGACGGCCTGGCACGGAGCTGCTGACGCCGATCAACCGCCAGGAACTGCCGGAGACAGCGCGACGGGAGAGAACTCGCCGAAATCCGAGGTCACGGTGACCATCCGTCGTGGCTTAGATCATCCTCTGGCCGCTCACCCGCGGTTGGACCTGTTCGTGGGATCGTCCAGCCCGCATCCCATGTCCGAATTCGGTTGCACCGTCTGCCACGGGGGGCAAGGCAGCGCGACGTCGTTCGCCTGGGCTTCGCACACGCCGAATGACGAGTCGGATCGATCGCGATGGCGAGATCAGCACGGATGGTTCGGGAACCAATACTGGCCGGAACCGATGCTGCCGACCCGATTCGCCGAGAGTGCCTGTTTGAAATGCCATCACCACGTGACCGATCTTGCGCCCAGTCCTCGGTTCCCGCAGGCTCCCGCCGCCAAGCTGTTGCAGGGCTACGAGCTGGTCCTTCAGCACGGCTGTTACGCCTGCCACGAGATCACAGGCGTCATGGATGGTCGAGCGGTGGGGCCGGATCTGCGAGTCGAGCCGCATGACCCAGCGGAAGAACGGGAGCACCCCGGCACGTTGCGGCGCCCGGGTCCGTCCTTGCGACATGTGGCCAGCAAGTTGGATCAAGAACGAATCGGCCGTTGGATCGCCAACCCGACGGAGATGCAACCCGCATCGCGGATGCCGCGACCGTTCGGCAACTTGGATCATGTGCCAGAGCAACTGCACGACCAGTGGACCGCTCGCGAAGCGATCGAGATCTTGGCCGCCACGCACTTCCTGCTGGGCGAATCGCAACCCATGGAATGGCTCACGCCCCCTGATGAGCATGACTTAGCGACGGCTGACGAAAGGGCGCGGCGAGGCCGTGAGTTGTTTCAAACGGCGGGATGCCTGGTCTGTCACAAGCATCGAGACCATCAGGACGCGGAACCGTTTCGCGGTGAACCGTCCGTGGCGGATGGTCCCGACCTATCGGACTGGAAGGACATGACGCAAGGTCCGGACCGTCGTCGTTGGCTCTACACCTGGATCAAGGAGCCTGAGCGATACGACGCTCGCACGCGGATGCCCGCCATGAATCCGCAAATGGCCGTTCCCGCTGATG
>REEF01000171.1 GCA_007695205.1 Planctomycetaceae bacterium | reverse complement strand
GACGACTTGCCCCGGTTACGGGTTTCGTCAACAATACAAAGTGGTGAGCGACTGGCTTGAACGATAGCTCAAACGGGAACCGAGGACAAATATGGCGCAAATCACAATCTGCGACGACCTGTTGACGCAAGTCCAGCGCACGCTGCCAGAATCTGTCTCGACTGACAAGTTCATCGAGCAGGCGGTGCGCGAGAAATTGGCGGTGGAAGAGCGCCGAGCGGAGTTCTACCGCCTGTCAGAGAAGACCCGCCGGCGAATGGACGAGAAGAAGATCAGTGAATCAGAAATCCTGAGCGATTTTGAAGCCTTTCGTGAAGGTCTGACGCTTGATTGACGCGCTGGTGGTGGACGCCAACCCGATGCTGTCAGCCCTGCTGGGTGGACGGGCACGCGAGATCTTATTCGAGCGAAGATTCGCGTTATACTCGCCTCAGACGACGCTCTTCGAGGTGGAGAAGTACTTGCCCTTCGTGGCCCGGAAACTGAACCAGTCAGAATTGAACCTGTTTCGTGAGTTCGAGTTGCTGCCGGTTACGGCGGTTCAGCCGCTGACATACGAATCAGAGTTGCTCCGTGCGACCGAACTGATCGGGTGGCGAGACCCGAAAGACGTGCCAGTCTTGGCGTTAGCTCTCCAGCTACGCTTGCCGATCTGGACCGAGGACCGCGATTTCGAGAATCTTCCAGGTGTTTCCATTTACAAAACGGCCGAACTGCTGATGTTGGCCGGCCGCTGAACGTTCCATGACGAGCGTCGTGCCCCGAAGACCGAGCAAGTCGCTTCCCAGGTGGTTGATCGTTCCCTCTCTCGTAGCGGTAGTGTTCTGCGTATCGTACGGAACGATCGGACCTTGAACCGGAGGTTCTCCACTGTTTGGCGTAGCTACTCAGCAAGTCGGATGTCTACGATTTCAAGGCTTCTCTCCACAATTTGCCGGATCCGCTCAAGCGATATCTGAAACCAGTATTCGCCATCCTCTCGGTACACACTGAAACAGAACTCACCTTCATCTGCGTCGAATCCGCCTACGTAGGGTCCGTCCTGAAACATGTCGTCTGATTCCATCTCGCTCCATTCTTCAAGATTTCTGTTCTCCGAGAGAATCTGTTGACAGATGCCGCGAAACGCTTCGTCAAATCGAAACTGCACCTCACCTGGCTCCCTTGTCAGTACGGAATGATCGGCAAGTGGTTGATTCCAAAGTTTTCCATCATACGACCAGCTTGATGGAAGACCTCTTGCGTAGTGGCGTTTGGATTCGCGTCAATCCATCGTTTCCATGTCGTAGTCCAATTCTGACCTGCCTTATGAATTCAGTCCTTGTGCAACGCTTCTGGGATGTCAACTGCGTAGTCGTCCGGTTTGATGCCGTGCTTCCTAAAAAAGTCGCGATACGTCTGCGACTTGGGGCTGTTTCCGCGAAACTTGTTGAAAATGTGATGACGTACGGTACGTACAGGCGGCCCGTCGCACGTTAACCGTGGTACGCTGTTTGGGGCTTTCTTCCCGATTAGGCCACAATCCCGGCGCGTCGCATTATGCACCAGCACCGGGACACCCTGCAAGTCCTTCCCCTGGACGTAGTAGGTGTGGGCGTGCTGGACTTCGAAGTTGAAGACGGGGACGCCTTCGGGGCGGGGTTCCAGACGGGTGGCTACCAGCGTTTGGATCTCGCCCTGGGGGCCGGGGCATTGGTCGCCGATTTCGAGTTCGGCTGCGGGGATGAAGGTGCCTTCGGACAGCACGAAGAAGGGGTGCTCGTCGGTCGTCTCGATCCGCTGACGCTTGGCGTCCGAGCCGATGAACTCCAGGACCCGCAACTCGTAGGCCGTCCGCTGGAAATGGTCCACCACCCGGTGCTGGCCGATCTCGCCCGTAGCGGGGTCCATCGCCAGCACCATGTCCCCGATCCGCAACCGCTCGATGCTCTCGGTGATATACCGCGGTTGGGGATCGGCCGATGCGAGTACCGTGGGCACGGAGTCAGCGGCCGAGTGCGCGGTCGGACGATTGACATCCTGCGGCAGACTCTTCCAGAAAAACAACCCGCACAACAGCAGGCAGGCAGCCACCGAGAGTAGTCGCCGTCGTCCTGCTCAGGGTACGGTTCGTCGCCTTTCTGCTGTGCCTGGCGAGTGAACCAGAGCCGCCGGGCTTCCTTTTCGTCCTCCTCGCGCCGCTGCTTGCCGCCGCGGACGCCCCACAGCCCTGCGGCCAGGGTTGCGCCGGCCAGGGCCAGATAGGAAAAACTCTAGTTGGCCGCTTGTCAAGGCCAATTGGTTTGATCCCGTTTTTGTTCCTGCCTCGCGGCGAACGATGCCCCCGACTTGCTCGTGGGAGATTCACGTTCTTCGCTACCACGACCTCCTCCCAAGCCTGATTCCTGGATGCCCCCGGCTTGTCCGGGTTGAGGCTCACGTTCCTCGCTACGCAAGACCAGGGGGCATTAAGAGGCGCTTGTAGCGAGGAACGTAACGATCCGCCCGGGCAAGCCGGGGGCATTCGGACCAAGCTGTGACGGAACGGAAATCGGCACACGAGAAAGTTCGAAATCAAGCGAAAACGCGACAAACTGAACACGCCACGCCCCGCGCCCAATTCCTCCGAAAGCGACCCCTTCCACCCCGGCAAACGCCGCACTCCGCCAGTCGATGTCCCACAGGTCCCGGCCACTGTCGTAGTTGCCCGCCACCTGGAAAGCGATGTTGAACCTGGCACCCGCCGCGAAATACCCGGCAGCCAAAGCGGGGGCCTTCCAGGCGACCACGGCCGCTGCCGAAAAGACCAGCGTCCCATAGAACAACTGCGTGTCGGTGGCGTTGATCAGGATCTGGTCACTCACCACCGGCCGGATGACGTATTCTCCCAAGACCCGGTGGAAATAGTTGCTGTACCCCAACTCGTCGCGTTCCGGCTTGCGGGCCAGCAGCGACTCGATGATGCCCAGCTAGGTGCCGTCGTTGGCGAAGCCTTGGGAGAGTTCACCGAAGAAGTCGTGCAGCCCGAGCAGTCCGGTGACCAGCAACGGCTCGGCGGCGCCCAACAGCGACGAAACCAGCGGCGGGCCGCCGCCGGCCGGGGGAAGCTGCAAGCGGACGACGACGAAGTGGACGTCGTGCAGCACGGCGTCGGCCTCGGCCCGCTCGTAGGCCGCGTCGGCGCCGTCCACCGCCCGCTGATGCTGGGCTTGGGCCTTGGCGATGGTCTTATCCTTCTCGGTCTCCGCTTCGGCGATCTCCCGATCGCGGGCCGCCTCGGCCGCCGCGATCCTCCGGTCCCGCTCGGCCCGCGCCACCTGCTCGACCCAGTCGGCATGGACGACCCACGCCGCCGCATGGTACTGAGCCCACGGGCTGCCGGTCCCGGCCAGCAGCACCATCCGGTCGGCGTAGGCCCGAGTGGCGAGCATCCAGTAGGCGGCCGTCTCGGTGACCGTGTGGCCGCGATTAGCGCCGATCACCCGTTGGAAACATCGCCTCCGTTTTCTTGGACGCCCTCCGGTGGAATTCGAGACCGGATTTCCGCAGAGACGTTCTTGAGCGACCGTCGCGAAACGAACCAAAGTAACGCCAAGGTGATTCCGGCAACATACCCT
>REEF01000172.1 GCA_007695205.1 Planctomycetaceae bacterium | reverse complement strand
TAAGCAGCTTTTTACATCGAACGCGATGGGCGCATAACACCCTTCTGAGTAGGAAGGGGGCCTGATGGCGTAAGGGAGTCGAATAACGATGAGAACGACCAAAGGTGCAGCTCGTAACCAGGCGAAGAAACGTCTGTTCAAGCGAGCCAAGGGTTATCGAGGCGGTCGCGGCAAACTGCTGCGAACAGTCAAGGAAACGCTCGTTCGAGCGGGCGCTTACGCGTACCGCGACCGAAGGGTTCGCAAGCGAGATTTTCGAAAACTGTGGATTATCCGCATCAACGCTGCGGTCCGCGAACACGGGTTGCGGTACAGCGAATTCATGTGCGGCTTGAAAAAGGCGGGAATCGAACTGGATCGACGCACCCTGTCTGAAATGGCAGTGAACGATCCGGCAGGGTTCGGTGCCATCGTCGAACAGGTCAAGGCGACGTTGGCGGCTTGAACATGGCACTGGCGGAATTCCTGCAACAACTGGACGACCTGGCTTCCGCTGCCGATCAAGCTTTCGGTTCGGCCGGCGACTCGGATTCGCTGGAAGCGGCTCGCGTCGAATATCTGGGGGCGAAGCAGGGTCGGCTGAAAGCGGTGCAAAAGCAGATGGGCCGCGTCGATCCCGGCGACCGCCGCTCGGCGGGCATGCGGTTCAACCAGGTCAAGCAGCAGATCGAAGCGGCTTTTCAGGCGGCCACCGAGCGGTTGGCAGACGGTGGTTCGACGGTCCAGCAAGGGGCGCATTTCGACCACTCGCTGCCGGGAACGCCGCTGCGAGTCGGACGCCTGCATCCCATCACCCAAACGATCGAAGAGCTGAAGGACATCATGGGCCGACTGGGGTTCTCGGCCGCCGAGGGCCCGGAAATCGAGGACCAGTGGCATAACTTCGAAGCCTTGAACATCCCCCATGAACATCCGGCCCGCGATCCGTTGGACAATTTCTATCTGAGTTCGGCGGAAAAGACGACGGGCGATACCCCTCTGCTGCTGCGAAGCCAGACCAGTACGGTACAGATCCGCGTGATGGAGAACACGCCTCCGCCGGTGCGAATCATCTCGCTGGGTCGCGTCTATCGGCCCGACACGGCGGACGCGACGCATTACCCGATGTTCCACCAGATGGAAGGCCTGCTGATCGATCGCCAGGTCACCATGGCCGATTTGAAAAGCGTCCTGCGGTTGTTCGCGGCCAGCTACTTGGGCGGCGATGTGCATATCCGCTTCCGGCCGTCGTTCTTTCCGTTCACCGAACCCAGTGTCGAAGTCGATTACCACTGGAACGACCAATGGATCGAATTCGGCGGCGCGGGCATGGTCGATCCGAACGTTTTGCAGGCGGTCGGCTACGATCCGGAAGAGGTGATCGGCTTTGCGTTTGGCCTGGGGGTGGAACGTCTGTGTATGAGGCGGCACCGGATCAACGACATCCGAGAATTCTACAAAAACGACGTCCGATTCCTCCATCAGTTTTAAACTAATGATCGTTTCCTGGAACTGGCTAAAAGATTACGTCCCGTTGGACATGCCCCCGGACGAGTTGGTCGAACGCTTGTCGATGGCCGGGTTGAATCACGAAGATTCGGTCGATCTGCCGAGCGATCTGGCGATCGATCTGGAGGTGACCAGCAATCGACCGGACTGCCTGGGACACGTGGGCGTGGCTCGCGAGATCGCCGTGCTGTGGCAGAAAACGCTGACCGTGCCGCCGATCCCCGAGCCTTCGACCGGACCGCCGGTCGGTTCGTTGGCCAAGGTCTCGATCACATGCCCTCGGCTCTGCCAACGCTATATCGCTCGTGTGATTCGCGGCGTTCGCATCGGCCCTAGCCCGGACTGGCTGGTCCAGCGATTACAAGCGATCGGGATCGCGGCGGTGAACAACGTGGTGGACGTGACCAACTATGTCCTGATGGAATGCGGGCAACCGTTGCACGCGTTCGATTTGGCCAAGCTGGCCGGTCCCGAGATCATCGTGCGACAGGCCTTGCCAGGGGAACAGTTCGAGGCGATCAATCATAAGGTGTACGACCTGCAGCCCGACATGTGCGTGATCGCGGATGCCGAGCGTTCAGTAGCGCTGGGCGGAGTGATGGGCGGCGCAGAGACCGAGGTGAGTGAATCGACGACCGACTTGTTGATCGAATCGGCCGAGTTCGCTCCGTTGTCGATCCGCACGACAGCCCGAGCCCTCGGTCTGCACAGCCCCTCGTCGTACCGTTTTGAACGGGGCGTCGATCCGATAGGAGTCGACTGGGCCAGCCGGCGTTGCTGCCAGTTGATCCTGGAACTGGCCGGCGGCGAACTGGCCGATGGCGCGATCGACGTCGGACCGCCGATCGCCGAACGCCCGCCGATCGTGCTGCGGCTGAACCAGTTGCCCCGTGTGCTGGGTATCGAAATCCCGGCGGACGAAGTGCGCCGCATGCTGGCCGCGTTGGGCTGCGAGCAGCAAGCCGCCGACGTCACGTCCGTCACGGTGGTGCCGCCCAGTTGGCGGCGCGATCTGACTCGCGAAATCGACTTGATCGAAGAGGTCGCTCGCGTTCACGGTTACGACCAGATCCCCGAGGATGTCGGCGTACCGATGGCTCCGTCCTATCGCCGCGACGAGGACCGGGTGCAGAGCAAAGTCCGCAGCGTGCTGACCGCCGCCGGGATGGACGAAGCCATGATGTCCAGCGTCGTCCCCGCAGACTGGCATGCGATCTTCTGCCCGTGGACCCAGGCCCAGCCGCTGCAAACCAGCACGCCCATGCTGAAAGGCGCCGACCGGCTGCGTTGCAGCCTGATCCCCAGCCTGCTGGAATCGCGACGAGCCAACCAGGCGCTGGGCAATCCGGTGATCGAGCTGTTCGAAACAGCGCGGATCTACCTGGCTCGCGGCGGCAAGCTGCCGAAGGAGCAATGGACGCTGGGCCTGACCAGCGGCGGCGACTATTTCCACGTCAAGGGCATCATCGAAGCGATCGTCGATGCAGTGCATCCCGCGGTTCGACTGGGAGTCACCGATACCTGCCAACCGCTGCTGGATCCCGCTCGCTCCGCCCGTTTGCAGTTGGGCGATCGTTTGTTCGGCTTTCTGGGCGAAGTCACCCAGCAAGGCCTGAAGCAGTGCGGATTGCGCAACGCCACCACCGTGGCCGAGCTGAATCTGTCGGTACTGGTCGAGATCGCATGCTTGATTCCGCAACACACCGACCAGAGTCCGTATCCGCCGATCGAGCGTGATTTGAACCTGATCGTCGACGAGCCGGTGCGATGGGCACAACTGGATCGAACCGTTCGCGATTCGGCCGGCCAGTTTCTCGAGCAGATCAGCTACCAGGAAACCTACCGCGATCCTCAGAAGGACGGCCCCGGCAAGAAGCGGCAATTGTTCTCGATCACCCTGCGTTCGTCCCAGCGGACGCTGACCAACGAAGAGGCCGATCAGATCCGCGACCAAGTCGTCGCCGCTTGCCACCAAGCCCATGGTGCCATCCTGCTGGGCGCCGACAACGCCTGATCCCCAAGGCAGCGGTGGCCGAACAAACGACGATGTTTCAAGCCGGGCGTTCCGAGCCCGGCAGTCGGGCCGATTCCAGGCACTCGCCGACCCATCGCCGCT
>REEF01000490.1 GCA_007695205.1 Planctomycetaceae bacterium | reverse complement strand
TTGTGCTACTGATTTCAGCAACACCTCTTTGGGCCGCTGGTCTAGACGGTCGGCACGATCCGTGGCCCGACGCGACGGTGTCGGGCTACTTTGCCGATCGAACCTGGGTGGTCGAACTGACCGACGCGTTGACGGCCGACGCATCTTCGGCCGAACAAACCGCCTTGCAACTGGCCGCTCGGCATGCCGACGATCGCTTGGTGCTGGAGACGATCGCCGACTGGATCCGTGCGGACTTCTCACCCGCCACGGCGGATCCATCGTCGGGCAACCGTCTGATGGCAGGCGTCCAGCGGATCATCCAGGAACTGGGGGAATGTTCGCCTGGGGGGTATCATCTGCGGGGACGCATCGACCATGCATTGACTCGAAACGTTTCATCGAGCGATCGTTTATGGGCCGAGTTGTATCTGGACGCGGCCGTACTGCGTCGTGCGGCACGGTTGCGACCGCACCGCGAGCTGTTGCAGCGGGTGGTGTTTACCAAGCACTTCCTGATGGGCGGATCCCACTACGCTTATACTGAGGGCCAATCCGACGCCCAGCACGAACGGCACTTCCGCCCGGGCAGCGCTCTGTGCCTGCTGCACCTGGACGGATTGTTTGCTTCCGTCGAACATCTGATCGATGACCCTCACGGCGTGATCCGCGATCCCGATGTTCATTATGATGGCGACCGCATCTTGTTCGCCTGGAAAAAGTCCGATCGCGAGGACGATTACCATCTGCATGAATGGAATCTGGGCACCGGCCAGCGTCGCAAGTTGACCGAGGGGCTTGGTTTCGCCGACTATGAAGGCGTCTACCTGCCTGACGGGAACATCGTTTTTAACTCGACGCGCAGCGTGCAGACGGTCGATTGCTGGTGGACCGAAGTCAGCAACCTGTTCCTGTGCGATGGCGACGGCCAATTCATTCGGCAAGTGGGGTTCGACCAGGTGCACACCAATTTTCCGACGGTCACTTGCGATGGTCGAGTTATCTATACTCGGTGGGATTACAACGATCGCGGCCAGATCTATCCGCAGGGTCTCTTTCAGATGAACCCCGACGGGACGGGCCAACGAGCCTTGTACGGCAACAATTCGTACTTTCCCACCACGTTGATCCACGCGCGTTCCATCCCGGGAACTCGCCAATACGTCGCGATCTTCACCGGGCATCACACGACGCAGAAGGGTTGGTTGGGGATCATCGATCCGGCGCTGGGCCGCGAAGAGAATCTGGGCGCGCGGTTGATCGCTCCTGTTCGGGAAACGCCAGCCGATCGGGTCGATCGGTACGGACAGTCGGGCGATCAGTTCCTGTATCCGTATCCGCTGAGCCAGCAGGAATTCCTGGTCAGCTTCCAACCCAACGGGCAAGGGCAATTCGGCATTTACTACATCGACCAGGACGGCCGCCGCGAGTTGCTGGCCAGCGACCCGGCGATCCACTGCAACCAGCCGATCCCCGTCCGAGTTCGGCCTCGCCCCACGCCACGGCCCAGCATGGTGGATTACCGCCAGACGACCGGCCAGGTCTTGATGCAGGATGTGTATCAAGGCTTGGGACTGCCGGGGATTCCCCGGGGGACGATCACCGCGTTGCGGGTGATCGCGTTGGAGTACCGGGCGGCGGGCGTCGGCGAAAACCGAAATCGGGGCCCGGCCGGTGGTGCGTTGATCAGCACGCCCATCTCGATCCAGGGCGCCTGGGACGTGAAACGCATCCTGGGAACCACGCCCGTCCATCCTGATGGTTCCGCGTTCTTCCAGGTGCCGGCTCGTACGCCGCTGTACTTCCAGGCGATCGACGCGCAAGGACACGCCGTCCAGACGATGCGAAGTTGGACGACCTTGATGCCGGGCGAGGTGCAATCGTGTGTCGGTTGCCACGACCACAAGAACTCGGTCCCGCCGCCGATCGGCCTGAGTCAGGCTGCGTCCGGTCCGGCGCGTCCGTTGGAGGAATTCTACGGGCCACCGCGAGGGTTCAGCTTTATTCAGGAGATCCAACCCATCCTGGATCGCCGCTGTGTGGTCTGCCACCATCTGGAGGATCCTCCCGCTTACCTGCACGACGCAGAGATGCCGCGCGGTCCGTGGCAGCGAGATCACGATCAAGCGATCGTCCCCTCGTTCAGCCTCCGCGGCCACCAGTCACTGGATGCTACCGCCCAGCGTTTATGGAGTGATTCGTACTTGGCTCTGGCGCATCGACGAATCGCCGATTGGGTCAGCCCACAGTCTTCCCCGTCGCTCCAACCGCCCTATTCGGCCGGTGCTTCGCAGAGTCCGCTGATCGCCATGCTCGAAAGGGGGGAACACTTCGGTGTCGCTCTCAGCCGTGAAGAGATGGACAAGTTGGCTTTGTGGATCGATCTGCTGGTCCCGTACGCGGGTGATTATACGGAAGCCATGAATCCCGACGCACTGCCGCGTTACCTGCATTTCTTGGAGAAACGCCATCGATGGCAGGCCGAAGAGGCCGGGAACATCGAATCGATGCTGCACCGTTGATTCGCGGTGTCTGACCGGTTAGAGTAAAATGGTTGGATCGGCGGTTCTGGCACGTTGTGCTTGGACGATCCTGGGCGCTTGATTCACCGTTTGAGAGAACTCCGCTTGTGAAGATATCAACGACTGCATGTCTCATTTTGTTCGCATTTCCCATCCTGGCGGTCGACGCCAGGGCGACGGATTGGTTCGTGGATAATCAGACCGGCGACGACCGGTTCGACGGCAGAGATGCCGCCTCGCGGGGCGGCGGCGTCGGGCCGTTCAAGTCGATCGCTCGTGCCTTGCGAGCCGCCGAGAGGGGGGATCATA
Organism: Planctomycetaceae bacterium; assembly: GCA_007695205.1. Lineage (GTDB taxonomy): Bacteria > Planctomycetota > Planctomycetia > Pirellulales > Pirellulaceae > SKKK01. The sequence continues at coordinate 797 of REEF01000490.1, read as the reverse complement.
TTATCTTGGCCAATACGGGCGAGCCCTACCGCGAGAGCATCACATTGCAGGGTGCATCGCACAGCGGTCTGTCCTATCAGGATTTCCGGCTGACCGGCAATGGCGCCGTCTTGGATGGGACGGCCCCGATCCCGCGAGACGCCTGGGAGTCGCTCGGGGAGGGAATCTGGCGTTTTTCGCCGCGGCGCATGAGTCACCAGTTGCTGTACCTGGATGGCGAGCCGGCGGAGCGGGTGGTCGTCTCGCGTGGCGAGCTGACGTTGCCGGATCTTCAGCCGCTGCAGTGGTGCTTGTTCGATCGGCAGATCTATTTCCGTGCAGAAGAAGACCGCGCGCCCGGGGATTATCCGCTGAGTCTCACGGCGTTGCCTGTCGGCATCACGTTGGTGGATATCCATCGCGTGACGATCAGCGAGCTGACCATCCAGGGTTTTCAATTGGACGGGATCAACGCTCACGACAATGTGTTCGAGGCGACCTTGCAGCGTCTGGTGTGTCAGGGGAATGCGCGCAGCGGGATTTCCGTCGGGGGTGCTTCGCGAGTTCGAATCCAGCGATGCCTGATCAGCGATAACGGAGCCGCCCAGCTTCGCACCGAAGACCATTGCGTGGTCCACGTGCACGGTTGTCGCATCCTGGATCATTCCGCACCGGCGATCGTTAGGGAAGGTGGTAGGATCCACAGTGACGACCAGGATCACTAAGCGACTGCGCAGGAATAAGTTATTCCATTCCAAAGTAGTAGGCACACTCCGTGTGCCGTAAACTGCGGACGGCACACGGAGTGTGCCTGCTAC
>REEF01000930.1 GCA_007695205.1 Planctomycetaceae bacterium | reverse complement strand
GTAGCAGGCTGTTCCCGAAAAACGACACAGCCAGCAACAGGGGCACGATGGCATTTCGCATCAGGACGGATGGGTACCGTTGAATCATGTATCTGCTACTCCTCATGAATCCGACCGCAGATAACCGCGGCTGAGCTGGTCGGCCCGTTTGAGCATCGTGGGAATCCGATGGCTGCCGTGCATCGCCTGAATATGGCTTGCCGCCTCGGCGACGTCCATCCCTGCGGCGGTAACGAACAGCGGCGTGCGGCTTCCACCGCGTGTAACCAACGCGACGGGCTCCGCACCCACGAACCGCGTCTTGGCCACACCGAAGACCGCCGCCCGTTTATCCAACGCCTCGTACAGATGGGCTCCCAAGCCATGCCGCTGCTCGCCAAGCCAGACGTATCCATCGATGATCACGACCAGCGGCAAGCTGGGCAGCGTCTGCAACACGGCCAGGATACACGGCAATTCGCGCCGATAGAACTGACCCGGTGCGTACGGCTCGACATCGCGGATCTCGATCGCGGACTCCAGCACCGGCCTGCCGTCGGTCCAGTGCTCGAAGCAGACGCAAGCGGCCACCGCGCTAAGATCCCGATAATCCACGTCGACGCAGGCGATCATGCCATAGGTCCATCCGGTTCAGTTGATTGCATTTCGCGGCAGCTCACCGATGTCAATCGAAACTGATCTTCAGATCGTACTGGTCTTTGATTTGCAGCATCGCTTCCGCATTGCCCCGAGCATCGTCCACCGGGTGATGGGTGTGCTTCGTCTTGCGCAGACGTTTGAAGCTGGCAAACATGTCCCTGACCACGCCCTTGTACAGCGAGCCGAGGTTGGTGGAACTGTGCCCGAACGGGTTCTTGCCCAGGAAGTGGTGGAAGTACCAGTTGATGAACTGCCAGTCGAAGCCGTTGTTGTCGGAGATGAACATGGGCTGACCACTGCGGACCTCGGCGATCCAGTCGGCGAATTGCTGCATGACAGCGGCGGGCTCATCGAAGCCCAGCGTTTCCTCCCTGGTGAATCCGCTCACTTGCAGGGCTTCGGCGATCCACTTGTCCGAGATCGGCTTCAATCGGCCGTAGAACGTCCGATCGAGTGACGGCTCGACCACAATCGCCCCGAAGCAGACCATCGAGTAGTCTCCGGGGATCGGGCCATCCGCTTCGATGTCCACCATGATGTAGGTCATGTTCGTAGCTCCTCGCAGTCTATCATCACCGCCCGCGCCGCCCCGCCGTTCACCACCAACGCCTCCAGCACCTCGTACGACTGGGCTCCCACGACGCCTTGGTTGCCGACGACGAAGGTGGGTACAGCAGTGATACCAAAGTCCCGGCACCGCTGCCAGTCCGCATCAACAGCGGCCCGGAACCGCCGCGAAGCCAATGCCTGGCGAGCTTCGTCTTCCGGTAGTTCCAGTTGCCGCACCACGGACAGCAGGTTGTCGATCCGGGCGATGTTCCATCCGTCGACGAAATACGCTCGGTACAGGGCGTCGTGGATCGCCGTGCCACCGTCTTGCGTTTCTGCCCACTTGGCCAGTTCCTGCGCCAATCGGCTGTTGTAGGTCATCGTCCGCCGCCCGTAGGGTAATCCCTCTTCGGCCATCAGGTCGGCCAGCCGCGTCTGGGCCGCTTCGATGTCGAAGGACCGGCCGGCGAACAGTTGCTGCAGCGTCAGACCTTCGTCAGGCGTGTCCGGGTGCAGCGGGAACAGCGTATAGCGGAACTCGATCTCGTAGGCTGCCTTCAGTCGGTCTGTACGCACGGTACAGAGGTAGCACCACGGTCAGATGTAGTCGGTGAAGATTTCCAGGATGACGGGCGTCATGGTTGGGTTCCTTGGGGGACGCAGGGGTTTCGCCAAATTGTACGGCAACGTGTACCGGTCCAGAAGGAGCAGGCGGCGTACCAACTGGCGGTGATTCTTCGCTGATCGCAGCCAAGCGGGTTGCATTGGTGGGGGGTTCACTAGGACAATGCTTGGGCGTCGATTTGTTTGCACGAACCTGGACCGGCTTCTTGTTTCCTGCTGCCGGCTCCTGCACAGCACTAACCCTGTTTTGGAACCCTGCCATGAACCGAATCTCGTCACTCGTCCTGATAACGAGTTTGATGCTCGCATCCCTGGCCTCGGTCCAGGCAGTGGAACCGAACCCCCGCGCGGGGACCACGACCGACGGCATCCTGTTCAGCGAGTCTTTCGAGGACGCTGATCTTGCGCGTCGAGGCTGGTACGACGGAACCAAGTTCCGAATTGTCGGGGATGCGGCGGCGGGCAAGGGCTGCATCGAATACGAGTGGATCGACGGCCAATCGGGCGTGCAGGGCTCGTCGCCCGTCCGACGCTTGTTCGAGCCCACGGACGAGGTGAGCATCCGTTTCTACCTGAAGCTCTCGAAGGGCTGGGGCTGGAGCGGCCAGAACTTCCATCCCCACCTGACCCACTTCCTGACCACCGAAAACTCCAAGTGGCACGGTCCCGCCGCCAGCCACCTGACGTTGTACATCGAGCCGGTCGGTGGGAAACTGCGTTTGGCTGCTCAGGACATCCAGAACAAGGACATGCCCCGCGGCTTGACGCAAGGGCCGTTGCGGGGCGGCTACAACGGAAGATTCTACGACAGCCGGGAAGTGCTTTTCCGGGACGACCAGTGGCACTGCATCGAGGCATACTTCAAGCTCAACTCGCTTGATCTGGAGAACGACCGCCCGAACCGAGATGGCATTGTCCGTGGTTGGTTCGACGGGAAGTTAGTTGTCGAACACACCGAAGTGGTGCTGCGATCCACCGATTTTCCCAACATGAAGTTCAACCAGTTCCTGATGGCTCCCTACTTCGGGCCTGGACTGCTGCCACACGCCCAGAAGCTGTGGATCGACGAGTTGGCGGTGGGCACCAAGCGGATTGGCCCACTGGAATCGCCGAAATGAATTTTGGTTGTCAGGCATCGCATCATGATCTGTCTTGAATAGCAGTCCGCCCACGCATGGGAGAAAACCATGGCTCGCCAGTTCTTCGCCGTTGCCTTGATCTTGCTGACGCTTACCCCTACGCCGGCCGACGACGCGTTCCCGGCCGCGACCACGACCCCCGTCACGATGCAAGCGATTGCATAACTCGCGAAGTGTCAGTGCTTCTTTGTCTCTCTCCGGCATTCTGCCGACATGCAGATATTCTTTGTTGTCCAAGTACTCCTGAACGGCGGCTTCGCCCAGCGGGTCGCCAGCAATCCGACCAAAATACACGAACTTCCCTCGGATCTTCTTGGCCCATCGCCCGCTGTCGTGTGGAAAAAGCGGAAAACCGGGGCGTGGCTTGGGGGTGCTTGCCAATGGCCCCTTCTCTGCTAGAACTCGATTGGGTAGACTTGTGCTTCACGGCGTCAGCTTTCACTACAGTGGATCGGGTGTTGGGGGCACCTTCCGAGCGTCATCGAGCGGGTGCCAAACGCGAAGCATGCGTTGCCCTAAGAGTATAACCGGTGTATTTTTGGTGTCAGCGGCCTCCTTGCGGGATTTGTAAACTTGACGTAAACCCTTACATACTAACGACTTCGAGGTTGTAGCTCAGTCGGTAGAGCAACGGACTTTTAATCCGTAGGTCCTGGGTTCGAGC
>REEF01000173.1 GCA_007695205.1 Planctomycetaceae bacterium | reverse complement strand
CCGTGGATGAAGCGGACCGTCCAGTGATCGGCCTGCCGCAGCGAAACGGCTGCCGTCTCGCAGCCGAGCGCCTCGGTGCCTTCCACCATGACCGACCGCAGGATGTCGTCGGAATCGAGGGTGGCATGAATGACGGTGTTGATCCGGTTCAGCGCGGCACCGAGTTCATGCTGACGGCGCAACGCCGCTTCGGCCTGCCGGCGTGCGGCCAATTCGTCGCGAATCTGGTACTGTCTTTCGCGCGATCCCACGATGGCCCGCACGGTACTGACCAGCGCGGCCGTGGTAAGTGGGCGTTCGAGCAACCGCACTTGCGCGGTCTTCTCGAAGCCGCGTAGCGCATGCCAGCCGTCTCGATCGTGCCGGCTGCGCGAGGTCATGATCAGCAGGGGAAGCTCCGACCAGGACGGCTGACGTGCGAGGGTGGCGGCGATCCGGCCCCGGGCCTCGTCGGAAAGCGATTCTTCGGTCACCAAGGCCGCTGCCGCGCCTTGCTCGATGCGGGCGCACAACTGCTCGACGTCGCTGCAAGGCGTTGCGTCGAAGTCGACCGCGCCCAGTACCCGGCCAATTTCGGCAGCGTCGCGCCCGAACGGTGCGAGCACCAAGACCCGCTGCTCCTTCCCGCGTGCTAAACGGGTTTCCGTTGCGCTTTCGCTACTGGACATGGGGTCGTGCTTCTTGATCACGAAGGTGGGGCGTGCCTGTCAACATTCCAGAAAACCACCGAAGTGGATCGCCAAAGGAAATCCCCTGCGGCCCGAATTGCAGCGGGCGGAGCGTCGCCTCGTGGCCGCCGCTGCGCCGCTTGTAGACGGAAATGGCTTTGCAAAGCTCGCCGGCATGCTCCCATAAATGGAACAGGAATACCGAATCGGCAATGTAGCTCACGTCGAACGGCGCATGCCGCAGAGTGCCGGGCAAACCGTGCTGAGCCATCACCATTAGCACGGTCACCCCCTCCTGGCCAAGGTAACTGAGCAGCTCGTGCAGATGGAGGGTCAGGAGCCGCTCGTTGGGCATCGCATGCACATAGCCGGCCAAGCTGTCGATGACTACCAAGCGCACGCCCCGGTGGGCGATGGCCTGGTGAACGGCGTGGCTGAATTCGCCGGGGGTCAGTTCGGCCGGATCGACCTGTTGCACCTCGACCCGTCCGGCGTCAATCTGCCCCTGCAAGTCCAGGCCCAGGCCCTTGGTGCGTTCCAGCAAGGTCTGAATGCGTTCGTCGAAGACGTACATGGCCGCCCGCTCGCCGCGCTGGGTAGCCGCCACCACACATTGACTGGCCACGGTCGATTTGCCGGTGCCGGCCGGCCCCAACAACAGCGTGGCCGTCCCCCGGTCGAGGCCGCCGCCGGCCAGGGCGTCGAGTTCCGGCAACCCGGAGGAAACGACTTCCGACGCGAACGGTCCGCGATGCTCGGCAGCGACTAGCCGCGGGTACACCTCGATCCCGCCCGTGCGGATGCGAAAATCATGGTAGCCGCTCGCGTACGTCTGCCCGCGCAGCTTGGCCACCCGAAGCCGCCGGCGGTCGGGCCCGTAGTCGGTGGCAAGCTGCTCCAACTGGACCAAGCCGTGGGCGATCGATTTGATCGTTTGATCCGGATCACGGGCGTCGGTGGTGAACAGGGCCGTGCATGGGCGTGCGGCCAGGTTGTCCTTCAGGGCCAGCATTTGGCGGCGGAACCACAGCGGATCGCCCGCCGCAAGCCGGATTTCCGAAAGTGAGTCGATCACCAGCCGCTGAGGGTCCACCCGATCGATCAAGGAAAGCAGGGCGTCGATCGTCTGGGGCAGTTCGACCTCGACCGGGTGAAAGACCGACTGGCCGGTGTGCCCTTCGAGGCATTCTCGCACGTCGTGGTAATGGATGGTCATGCCGTCGAGCGACCAGCCATGAGAGTGGGCCATCGCGTGGAGTTCCGCTTCCGATTCGCACGTGCTCAGAAACAGCGTCCGCTCGCCCTGCCGCGCGCCTGCCAAGCAGAATTGCATCGCCAGGGTCGTTTTTCCCGAACCGGAATCGCCCCGGAGCAGGTACGCATGTTGGCGTGGAAACCCTCCGTGAAGAATCGCGTCGAGCCCTTCAATTTCCGTGGCGGCGTATTCGGGCTCGCTGCCCATCGAGCCTCCGTTTCCTCCACCTCCCGCCGCATGTTCGCGATGATTGGCCATTCGAGTCCTCCAGGCTAAACGACAGTGGATCGCCGTTATTCTTCCAGCAGGCAACACCTAAGTTGCCATGATGATAGCACAATCCGGCAGAAATGCGCCCCCCTCTGGAAGCTGAGGCCAACGGAGTCGGGACACTGGGGACACACAATTATTTGTCACGATCCTGCCCGTGTGCGGCAGATCCGCTCGAGACGGAGCGACATTTCGTGCTGGATGCGGCTGTTGTCACAGAGAATTGGCCGCTCGATATCGCCGCTCAGGCCGAAGGTCTGGGAAATCGCCGCCCCTTTAGCGAAAGAACCATGTAACATGGAGGGGTCATTTCCAAGTTTCGTGCCGAATTTCTTCTCTGCTCCTGCCGTCAATGCCAAATAGAGCCGACGCCACTCGAATGGGGTATTCACTGAATTCTTCATTGTGAATTGATTGTGTGTCCCCAAATTCCCCACTTGACTTTTGGCCCCAAAAGCTCGAGCGTATAATCGGAGGGATGCCGATGACTGAAAACGAGCCGGACGCGGTTGATTTGCCGGACGCCCTTGGCGTTGACAGCGGAATCTCGACCCAGTGCTTCAGCGTTCACGTTCCCGATGCGTTTCTTGCCAATTTGCCGCGAATTCGCGAGTTTCTGCACCGCATGGGGCGGGAAACCAACCAGGGCGAGATCGCCTTTGAATTTGACGGCCGGTTCTATCGCATTCGCCGTTTTGACGAAGGGAAATGAACAACATGGCTGACAGCCATCGTAAAACGCAGTCGTACGCAGCGATTCGGGACTCGAGCAAGGCGCTTCCTCGGGTCGACGCATCTGAGGTACAAACCGCCTTAGATGCGGAGGCCAGCGATCTCGCGGTACGCGGGATCGGCGTGGGCCCCCTTTCCCTTTTTCAGGTGCGGGAAGAGGTCTTTCAGCGTCTGCATTCCACTGGCGGGCGACCGGCCTTGACCGGCACGTCTCGCAGGACGAAAGTCCCGCTCAGCGATCAGCAGCGAGAGGAACTCGAAAGCATCGCGACCGAGATCGCTTCGCCCGGTTTCTCACCGTCGCCGGGGCAAATCGCTAGCGTGCTCATTTCGTTGTCCCTGCGCTCCCTTCGTGAAAACCGCTTAGAAAGCCAATCCACGGAGCAGGTTCCAAATGCTGAAATCAATTAAGGATACTGCCCCCGGGAGCCTGTGCCGCTTGGTTGGGTTATTCTTCTTCGGCTTGGAGTTACGAAATCTTTCAGGAGGAACGTCCGCGAAGCTGGCGGCCGGAAAGACGACCCGTCTGACGAGACGGCAGGCCACCTGACAGGTTCCCTGGCACGGGATTGCTACGACCGTCACCCCCATCCGGCCCCGCGAAACGGGAAGGCAAAGGCAGAGCAAGATGAACCGAAACACAACGGCCCCGGTCGAGCAGGCACAACGGGTGGACCAAACGGACGGCAAGT
>REEF01000492.1 GCA_007695205.1 Planctomycetaceae bacterium | reverse complement strand
CGGCACGGGCTAGGTGCAGCAGGTCGTCGCGGCCGAAGCTGTCGGCGTCCTGGTAACGGACCCCTGCGATGTACTGTTCGAGCGGACCAGAGAACCCCCGAACCATCCACCGGAACAGAGAACCAGAAGAGGCGACAGGTACTCACAATTCTTGCCACCTCCAGACAACACCCGCGAAAACCGTGACCGGGGCACATAGAATAGCCCGCCCACACTCACGTACTCCTAGCCCTCGAAAACGTCGGGATTTCCCGGATCAAGTGCAGTTCCGCCCGTGGGGAGTCCACCTCCGCAGGCAAGCGAGCAGAAGGAAGGCTACTGGGTGGGAAACCGCCTCAAATCAGTAAAAAGGTTGAAGTGCGGATCGACCGTATAGACAAGCAGATCATGCTTTCCTGCGATGGCGGTGATCACTAGATCAGTCAGGGGGAGTCGATGGCCGGTTGCGGCCAGTTGACGTCCCAACGACGCCGCTTTTCGCCAGTCGTCCCATTCGATGTCGAGCCAAATCAGTTTTCTCAGACGGGATGCCGCCCAATCGGCCTGTTCCTGTCTTCGGAACCCTCTTGCCCACCGGGGGGCGAAGGCGGTTGTTCAAGCTCGGCGGCGTCCAATTCGCGGTAAGCGTTCTCGTCGTAGTCGAGCTGTCCACCCATCGACGTCAGTTCCCGGAGCCGGCAAGTCTGCAGGAATTCCCGCGCTGCACGGGCAACAGCTCCCGCCGTGTCGGTCGCATTGGTCCGCTGGCGCAGTTCCAGCAGCTCGGGTTCCGTAAGATCCAATGTCAGATTCATTGGCATGGTCGCTCGGCTCCATATCATGTCTCGTCGGAAACGACGAACTCACTGTCCGTCCCCAACTGAATATACACGGGCATCCCCCCAGCACGCCAGAGGTCTGGAATCGACGAGTCGAGCAGGTGCCCCCCAAGGTGCGGTGATATCCGCAAGTCGTGTAAACCAAATTTGACTCCCAGCTTGAACTCTCTCAACCAGAGAAAGCCGGACTTTGCAACAAGAAAGGCCCGGTGGCGTGCAAAGCCCTCGGGCCTTTTGGGCGATTACCGTTGACGGTGACGGCTCGGTCGTCATGCGCACAGATGGCAGCGGCCGTGTTGGGCCGGCGTCTGAAGCCGATTCCGGGCGACCGTGCCATACGTTGCATGGTCGAATTCGCCGGCCAGGACGCGGCGAATGATGGTCTTTGCCGCGTCGTAGGTCATCCAGGAGAACGTCAAGGACTCGATTTGCGCGTAGTGGTCGCCGTCCTCCCGGAGAACGCCGTATTCCTGAGCACCGTCGGCGCAGGTTGCGTCGTTGACGAATACGTAGTTGCCCAGCCGAAAGCCGTTGCAGCCGCACCAGGTACACTGGGTGAGTTGCTCGGCGAGCCACTCGGCGCTTTCGGCCGGAACGATGGTCCAGATTCGTTTGCTATGCAACATGGCGATGTTCCTCCTGCTGGCTGTTGTTCGACTCGTCCTGCAACTGGGCGATCAGCGTGGCCGCTGTCTTCTGGATCATGTCCAGCGAATCGCTCAGCGTCTGGGTGTTGCCGCGGTACAGTTGGATGTAGTCGGCGCTGCGGGTGGTGGTTTCCAGGCCGAGTGCCCGGCAGACCACGAACGCGACCGCCTCGGCTTCCGTCTCCCGTACCGTGCGCGACAACAGCTCCTTGCGTCCGGTCCGCTGGTGCAGCAGTTCATGAGCCAATTCGTGGACCAGGACCGCGAACTTCTCGGCGGGTTCCAGGTCGGGCTTGACCCAGATCGCTCCGTCCTTTGACACGCCCAACGCACCGCCGCCCGGTTCCTGGTACGCCAGGTCGATGCCGTACTGGCCCACGATGGCTTCGAGTTGCGACAGGCGATCGCCCGGCTGGCCGTCGATGCCGGCGAACTCGGGCAGTTCCGCACCTTCGGTCTGGCTCACGTCGAACACGTAGACCGCCCGGAAACCGTACAGACAGCGGACTTTGCTGTCGGCGTCCTCCGACTGGTCAGCATCCGCTTCGTCCCGGCGTTTGCGGCCGATCATCGGCGCCAGGATCAGGATACCCTGTTCGCCTTTCCGGACCCAGCGGCCCAGCTTCCTCCAGGCGTGAAAGCCGGCCACCTGCGTGGCGTTCGGCTTCTGGAGTGCGATCAACATCACGTTCCCGAAACTGTACTGGTGGAATCGAGCCAGGTGTTCCAGGTAGCGGACCAACGTGTCGCTCGCTCCCTGCTGAAGGGCTGTCTCCAGGTCGGCCAAGCCCTGCTCGGCCAGTTGCTTTGCTTCTTCGCGTTTCATGACAAAATCTCCACGAACGAACCGCTTCCGGCATCAGCGGCTGGTGAATCGAAAAACGGGCCTGCCGGCGGCCCGAACGAGGGCAGACACGGCAAGTCAAGGTGGAGTCTTTGCCCGCAGGGCAAAGCAGCAGCGCGACGCCAACGGCGCAAGCGGACCTTGACGCCGTGGCAGAATGAGAGAGGCCGCAGACAGGCTAACAGACACCGTGCAAGCCCGTCCGGCACACCGGGCCAAGGATGGCGGGAGCCGAAGTCACCGGATCAAGGTCGCTGCTGCACAAGGCAAGGACACATGCCGCAGCCGGGTTCGTCCCCCTGTAAAACGGAATTCATTCCGTTCGGGCCTGGTAACCAACGGAATTCATTCCGTTCGAGCCTCCCAACCAACGGAATGAATTCCGTTCTACGCCCAAAACCACAAGAAAAACCGATGCACGCCACCGGCTTCCGACCGGAGCGTCGGGCTCCGATCCGAAGTCGAGTGGGCACGGGTCTACTCGGGCAGCACGCCTGGAGGGCAGCGATCAAGGAACACGGTCTTGCAGGGCTCCTCCGAACATGCCACATTTTTGAGTAAAAGGCAACGGAAAACCGCACCGGGACGAACCACCACCGGGCAGCCCGTGCTGGGGCGGTCGAGACAGATCCCGAACTCGAATCCGAATCAAAAGACCCTTTTGTCGTGATTGTACCATGACCTTTCGTCTTTTCGTTTATATGCTGGGTTACATTTTCCACTGGTCAGCGATGGCGGTTCTGGCCCTGTGCATTCTGGATTGGGTTGGCATGATTCAGGTGCCGTGGTTAGGCGACGTTTTGCGCAACGAGCCCATGCATCTGTTCCTCCTTATAGGAATCCTGTACCTATTCGGACTGTGCGGCAGGCCGCACCCGAACGTCCGCAGATTACCCCGCGATATGCGTGCGAGAGTGAACAGGATGCCTTTGAGTGTGATTTTCAACCGTTCCCCCGGTACCATTTTCTTGGAGATCACGGCCCTACTGACACTGGCGGCTGTGGGCCTTGCTTGTGCCATATACCCCGTTATGACTGTAAGGGGGAACCCCGACAGGGTAGGCGAAGGCTTCCGTTGGTGCGTCGGTTTCGGGGTAATCTTTTTCCTCTGGGCGATGCGTAGCCTCTATGTGTATGTCCACCCCTTTTCGCGAGAACGCCGGGAAGATCCCTGAGACCAACACGTAATTCGGCATCCCACGTGGTCCGGCATTTCCAAGGCCGGGTAAACCAGGAAAAACCAGCAGTAATCGGGCGTCTCGGAGATCCGCCCCCACGTGGTCCGGCATCCCACGTGGCCCGGCATCTCCGAGGC
>REEF01000768.1 GCA_007695205.1 Planctomycetaceae bacterium | reverse complement strand
CCAACCGTCGATCGTCGTTGCGGATCTCGGCGGTCAGCATCGGTTCCAGGCCGGGGACCATGGGCAGCCGAGCGAGCAATTGGCCGCCGTTGCGGACGTACAGAACCTGCAACGGGCGCTCCCCGCGGCGGACTCGCAAGATGCCTCGCCAATCGGTTGAACCCAGCAGGACGGTTTCGTCGGTCAGCGGATCTTTCGAGTAGATCTCGTAGCCTGCCAAGGGGATCTGAGGCTCATTGCGACTGATCAACCGCAGGTCCGTTTCGCGTTCCAGTGGCCGGGCGGCTAGCGCGTAACGCTGAATACGCGTACTGGCCCGGATTCCCAGGATCGAGTACTGTCCCGAATGGGCTTGGGCCACCAGCGAGTAGCCGTCGAGCTGGTTGATTGTCAGGAACGTCCAGGGGGCGGGCAGGATGCCGTCCTGCAACGGTTCCCCCAACCGGTCGTTCCGGCGGAGAACCGGCAGCAGGACATCGGTCGATCGGATGGCGGACGGGTTGTCCGCATCCATGATCAATCCGCCGGCACGGATCCGCAACGAGACCTCGCGACCACGTACGTTTTCGATCTGCATCAATGGGGTAAAGGCGTCCACGACCGCAGCGAAAGCCGTCTCGGGGATCCGTTCCACTTGGTGAATCTCGCGTTGAATCATCGGCTGCCAGGTTCGCGTATGCGTGTCCAACTCGCGCGCCGTCACGCGGTAACCGCTGGGTTCGGCGCGGATGGATAACAGAACCAGCTTGTCATCGATTTTCATACGCGGGCCGGCGACCTGGACCACTTGATCGACGGTAACCTCCTGGGGTCGCATCACCGCGTCCCAGCGCAATGGCAGGGGGCAGGGTACCGTTCGTATGTCCCAGGCAGCTTGTGCCACCGTCAAACTGCGATCGGTGATCGTCGCCGCGATTCGATCGGCCAATGGTTCGGTCAGCTCGGGCGAGCCGTCCATCGCCAACCAGACTCGGATGCGGTAGGGCGAATACAGCCAGTTGGGCTGTGCCTGGGCCGCTGCAGGCCCGGCCTGCGTCCAAGGGCCTGCGATGAACCACCCCACCATGGCCAGCAGGATGAGCCTCAGCGGTCTGGCATGCTTCGTCAGGTTCCGGCGTATCCCCATCAAAATCCTCCGCGACCGGGGCGGGCGAGCTTCCGCCTCGTCCCGCAACGGCCTCGCGCTAATCTGACTGTTCTGGTGGAACGATTCGCCATCGTTCGGCATCCTGGTAGAAGAAAATGGGACGCTGCCTGATCCCGCGCAACCCGTCGTGGTAGGCGAAGAACTCCGTCATCTGCCACAGGGGAATCAGCGTCGCGTCGTTGTGCAGCATCCGGTGCAATTCGTATAAGTTTTCCCTGGCCGATCTCCAGTTTTCCGATTCGTACAGACGTCGCAGACTGAGATTGACATAAGGATCCGCTGCGGGCACGACGCCTCGCTCGCCCAACAGACGCGGCACGTCCACCAGCGGCTCGAACATCTGGAATTCCATCAAGAGAAGATCGTATTGGTCATCGGGTACACGTGACTGGCCCGGCTCCAGTTCGCGCAACTGACAAGGGATATCGAAGACCTCCAGTTGCATCTGGATCTGCCGCGCGATGAAACGATGCAGTTCGCCGAACGGATGAGCCAACACCAGTTCTTCCAGTTCGGGGCCCGGTTCTTCCCGTTGTTCGGCAACGGCTTGCAACTGTTGGGTTGCCAGCCCGACCAGGATCGAGGCCATGACGGGATCGTAGGGATAGGGCGTGACCCGTTCGTCATATGCGTAGGCCGAAGGGTCGTTCTTACTGATTCCCGCTGGCAACGGGGCGCTGATGACCCTGGAACCTTCCACCAATTGGCCGTTGAACAGCCCCTGTTCCAGAATCACCTGGCGGTTGATCCCGTACACCAAGGCTCGCCGGAACGTCCGGTTGGCCAAGAAGGGATTCTCCGTGTTGACGGCCAACATCATCAGCGTCGGGAACGCATAGACGCCGATCTGAATCCCTGCTTCCTGCCGCAGACGCAGCGCGTCGGCAGGCAGCAACCGATCGATCATGTCGATCCGGCCGCGACGCAGGTCTTCGATGGCTGCCCGCGGCTGTTCGTGGAAACGTTCGACGATCACCGGTCGCGGTTGATCGGAATCCGACATCCGTTCGATGGGAACAAAGCGAGATTCGAGTTCCTCGGATTGCTCGAACGTATAGCGCGAGGCGATCTGATCGCCCACATGAAACTGCGACCGCAGGACCGCCTGCGGCAAGACGTGGGGGTGACGCAGCGCGGCGCGCACTCGCATCACCTCTTCGACCTGGATCGTCGAAACCAGGCTGGACCAGGCCGGATCGTAGCGATCGCCGTACGGATCGGTCATCGCCAGCAAATTGCGCGACAGATCGTATCCGGTAAACGGGTCATCAGAATTCGTGTTGCGCAGATCGAAGATCAACTGCATCCGATCGTCGCTCTGCTGGACCGATCCGAACGGGCTGGCATAACGCCCCCCCTCGGGGCCTCGCTCCTGGAACTCGATCAAGGTCGGGTAGACCAGATGCCCGGCTCGCCGCGACGCGAAATTATCCAGGCTGGTCGGATCGACGGTCAAAGCGGGCTGAGACACGCTGACCACGATCAACGGGTAGACGCGGGACAGTTCCACCACGAGCTCACGTCCACCCGGCAGCCGAGGCCAGATCTTGAGCATCTCGCCAGCGGCCTCGTGCGCCTGAGCATAGCGTTGGGCCTGCATGTGCTGGCGAGCCGTGTCGCGTCGGCGAGCCGCCTCGTCGATCAACCGATCTTGCCAGGTCCGCCCGACGCCCAGTTGATCTTTGTGCTGCTTCTGCAAGCGGTCCAGCAGGCTGCGTACGGCCACGAAATTGCCTTCACGCTGGTACCAGGCCAACAGCCGATCCGCAACACGTTCCAGCAAGGCAAAGGCCGTGTTCTTTGTCGTGCCGTAGGTATATCGCGGATTTTGGCTGACCAATTCTTCCAGAATCCCCACCGCTCGGGCATACTTGTCGAACGCTCGCTTCCGCAGTTGGTTGATCTGATCCTGGTCCTTCGCCGCTGCTGCTTCGGTTTCACGTTGAGCCCCGATCAGGAACAGGGTCCCGGCGTTCAGGTACAGGTAATCCTGGATGCCCCGGTCCAGCCCGTCCACGTCGGGATGATGGACCATCAACCAATGGAAGAATTCATAGGCTTCATCGAACTTGGATTTCGATTCGGCATGTTGGCCGGCACGCCCCGCTTGGAAGGCCTGCTGCACCAATTGCTCGGCCTCGCGCAACACCAGTTGTTCGAAGAAGACGATTCCGTCTTCCTCTGCGATGTGCCGCCACATCACCTCGTACTCGTCCTCACGCTGGTCGAACAAGCGGATCTTCAGGCGGCCGGCACGTTTGGCCGGTTCGGGCAGCTTTCGATCCGGAAAGGGCAGCGGCATCACCTTCAATACTTCGTTGTCGTTTGCCGCATCCAACGTGATCAAGTCGTACGGTTCCTGCTCGAAAAAGCGTCGTCGGGGAACCGCCACTTCTTCGTCCTGTTCGTCCTGTTCGTCCTGTTCGGTTGGTTCGGTTGGTTCGTCCTGTTCGGCAGGTTCGGCAGCGGAGCCTTCCT
>REEF01000383.1 GCA_007695205.1 Planctomycetaceae bacterium | reverse complement strand
CGATGCGTCGTAATCCGGATTCGGCCTGGGATACGTGGCGTCCACCTCATCACGCCAGGCTTTCAGGCGTTCGTGCATCGCGTGGGCGCGGGCAGATTGCTGCTCGGCAAGGTTGTTGGTTTCCCCGATGTCCTGGGCCAGGTTGTACAGTTCCAGTCGACCGTCCTCGAAGAACTCGATCAGTTTCCAATCGCCTTGCCGGATCGCGCTGCTGGGCGATCCGCCTTGGTTGCCGTAGTGTGGGTAGTTCCAGAACAGGGCCTCGCGCTGGATCTCGCCATCGCCTCGAAGCACCGGCACGAGCGAAACGCCGTCCCTGTGGGCTTCGGGTCGCGACGGCAGACCGGCCATCTCCAGCATCGTGGGGAAGAAATCGTTGCTGATGACCGGAGTGTGACAGACGCTGCCGGGTTGGGTCACGCCGGGCCAGTAAACGATTGTCGGCACGCGGATCCCGCCTTCGTACATCCAGCCTTTGCCAGCGCGCAGCGGGGCGTTGGAGGTAGGCGAACCTTCGCTCGTGCTCAGACCACCGTTGTCGCTAGTGAAGATAATGACGGTGTTGTCAGCGATGCCCCGTTCCTCTAACTCCGCCAGCACCGTCCCTACGGCCTCGTCCATCACCTGGACCATCCCCCCGTACACCGCGTGATCCTGCACCTGACGCGCCTGACGCGGTGGTTCCGGCACGAAACGCGGGCCGTCGTGCACGACCGTCTTGGCCTTGGCCTTGTATTTCGCCTGTAGTTCGGGCTTGGCCTGCAGAGGCGTATGCACGTCGTAGAACGACAGGAACATCAGCCACGGTTCGTCGCCGGCCGCCTGGATCAGCTTCACGGCCTCCTCGGCCGTGCGGTCGGTCAGATGATCACCGGGCGCCGAGTCGATATTGGGAAGATCGAAGGGATGAAAATAGTTGCCGCGCCCGTACGGCCCGCCGCGCGCGGTGCCACCGATGTTCACGTCGAACCCGTGATCGGTCGGGCCGAAGCCGGCTTGCGGGTCGCCCACGTGCCATTTGCCCAAGAAGTACGTGTGATACCCGGCCGCCTGGAACGCATCGGCAAAGGTGATCGTGCCTGCGGGCATGTGCTTGTTCTGCGGCGGGGGCAGCATCTGGTAGTTCCGCTGTTTCGCCCGTTGCACTTTGCCGTCATTGCCGCCGCCGATAAAGTCGGTGATCCCGATGCGAGACGGATACTGCCCCGTCAACAGGGCCGCACGCGTCGGACTGCACACCTGGCACGCGGCATAGCCATCGGTGAACCGCATCCCGCGTTCTGCCAGGCGATCCAGGTTCGGCGTCTCGTAGAACGTGCTGCCCTGCACGCCGAGATCCATCCAGCCCAGATCGTCCGCAAACAGCAGCAAGACATTCGGCCGCTTTTCCGGCTCGGCCCACGCAGAAACATGGTGAAACAAAACGACCAGCGTCACGACCAGTACGGTAAACATGCTTCGCATCCGATTCCTCCCAATCCTCGCTTCGCGATTCCCAGCAACGTACCCCTGCACGATTCCTGGCGGTGAGTGATTTTGGCATCCGCTTCGATTTTGCGGATTTTGCGCGACTTTACAAGATCTGTCGGAAAAAAGACGCAGGACGTGTTTCCCCCATCGGAATACCTTCGAGTTTTCACCTGTAGGATGCGTGCACGGTGCGCACATCTTTGTAGGTTGGGACTCCGTCCCGACCGGGTCGGGTCGGGTCGGGTCGGAGACCCAACCTACGTTGGTTGCGGCCAGCGGCCGCGTTAGGCTCAGGCCCTGACATTGTTGCGTTGGATCGGCTGGTCTCTTATAACGGAGCCACGGCGCATCGAACGATGATGTCGAAATCGTGTCCAGTTTACCTATTCCGAAAAGGAGATTACCCATGATTCGCACGATTCTTTGCCTGTTGGTTGTTGTCCTGGTGGGATGTGGATCCGGTGAGCAGCGCGACTATGTCGACCACTCCCGGGACCCCGAAGCTTTCGCACAGAACGTGAAACAATTGGTCGTTGACAGCGCTGCAAGGGCCAGGACGTCTGAGGAACCCGAGGACTACATCAGCGGCATCGTCGACCTGTTAGAAGATCTTGGCGGGCGTCCGACAGGTGCCTACCGCGAGACCTACGACCAGTTGCTGTCACTGTCCCGCGAGATCGTTTCGGAGTGTGAAGCAGCCGACGGGCAGCGACCGCCCAATTTGGACCAACGACTCGACGAACTGACGGCCCTGGCTGACGAACTACCCGGCGACGCGGCACCGCTGCCCGTGGGTGAGAACTGAGAATCGGGTCCCCAGATCAATAGACGCCCTCTCGGAGGGAAGCGAAACTGGCCTATGGGGTGGTTGTGCGGTTGCAGGGCCCATGGTAAAAAATCAACTGGAGCGGCGCGGATTTTTCGTGACCCGTTGCGCGGGCAAGGCTGAAAGGCCTTGATCACGGGAACGCCTCGTCATCCGGCATGTCTTTAGATTTCGTTTTTTCGATGTTCCTTTACAGGAGTCCATGTCATGTCCCGAAAAGAGACGCGCGGTTTTACGTTGGTCGAGCTGCTGGTGGTCATTGCGATCATCGGTGTCTTGGTCGCCTTGTTGTTGCCCGCTGTACAGGCTGCTCGCGAAGCAGCGCGACGCACCCAGTGCAGCAACAACATGAAGCAGTTTGGGTTAGCGATGCACAACTACCATGATACCTTCAAGAGTCTGCCCACCGCCGGCTATCGTTGGACGGGCGGCCTTGTCGGAACGCAGTGCCAAGCACAGAGCGGGCCTTCTGCAAGCAGCACGAGCCATGCGCAATCATGGGTGGTGTCGATTCTGCCGTTCATCGAGCAACAGCCGCTACGGGATCAGTTTTTTACGGGCGTGTCCACGTTACCGTCCTACGGGTGCTGGTTCCGCACGCGGGACACGCGTCCGGATACCCATCCCGTGATGGCCCAGGTGTTGGCCACGGAAATCGATGCGTTCCGCTGCCCGAGCGACGGCGGTCGGAAAGAAGGTTACCGTTCTTCGGACGATCATGCTCCGATTGCTCGCATGAACTACGGCGTCAACGGTGGGGCTGGAAACGCTTGGGCCCGAACGGACGCCCGCGCGATGTTGGAACGCGGTCCGTTCCATTTTGGCTACGCGTTCGAGCGTAGTATTGATTTCTCCGCGATCACCGACGGGACGTCCAATACCGTGATGTTGGGTGAGATTGTCGCAGCCGAACATCGTCGCGACACGCGAGGCGCTTGGGCCTACTCGGCGGGGCCGTTCATCAGCGGCGGTGAACCGTCCTATCGGGATCCTCGCATCTTGCTGCCGCCTAATGGCAACGCCTTGGACGATCGCTTCATGGATCGTCCGCCCCGCTGTCGAGCGGATGCCAATGACCGCTATTTGCGATGTGTGGGCGGGGGAGGCCGTGCCTTCCAGACCGCTCGCAGCAAGCACCCCGGTGGCGTGCATGTCTGCTTGGCCGACGGCTCGGTACGATTCATCAGCGAAACGATCGAGATGCAGACGTGGCTAGCCCTGCTGGGCATGTCGCGCGGCCAAGCGATCAGCCAATTCTGATCGCGGCGATCCGATTCTGACGCGGCTGAAGAAGACAACCGTCCGCTCGATGGCATTGTTCAGCTCGCGAACGTTA
>REEF01000174.1 GCA_007695205.1 Planctomycetaceae bacterium | reverse complement strand
ATTTCTTCGGTCCCGTTCCGGTCACGCGCCCGCTGAACGCGGAAGAAGTCGCGGCCGACTACGAGGGGAATACGGGCCGAGTGATCGTCGAACGGTTTGCGAACTTGAATCCGTTGGAGATGCCTGCCGTGCTGGTGGCCGGTCACGCGCCGTTCACTTGGGGAACCACGCCGCGCGGCTCGTTGCACCATTCGGTGGCCTTGGAGGCCGTCGCCGAGATGGCAATGGGGACGGTTCAGATCAACCCCAACGCGCTTTTTCTGGAACCTTACGTACTGGACAAACATTATCAACGCAAGCATGGACCGGCGGCCTATTACGGTCAGAAGTGATACGGCTGGCCGCTGGTGGGAGACATGACGGATGAGTGCCAAGCCGGGTTTCGATTCTTTGGAAGTGTGGTTCGTCACGGGCAGCCAGGATCTGTACGGCGAGCGGGCGTTGGCCCAAGTGGCCGAAAACAGTCGGCAGGTTGTCGACGCGTTCAACTCCTCGAAGACTTTGCCGATTCACGTGGTCTTCAAGCCGGTCGTGACGACACCGGAATCGATCACCCAATTGTGTCGCGAGGCGAACGCTGCACCCCATTGCGTCGGGTTGGTGTGCTGGATGCACACATTTTCTCCTGCCAAGATGTGGATCGCGGGTTTACTGGCGTTGGACAAGCCGATGCTCCACCTGCATACCCAGTTCAACCGCGATCTCCCTTGGGCGACCATCGACATGGACTTCATGAATCTGAACCAGTCGGCTCACGGGGACCGCGAGTTCGGGTTCCTCTGCACGCGACTGGGCAAGCCGCGCAAGGTTGTGGTGGGCCACTGGCAGGACGATGACGTTCGGGACCGTCTTGCGGCTTGGATACGTGCGGCCCTCGGAGCCCACGAGCTACGAAAGCTGAAAGTCGCTCGGCTGGGCGACAACATGCGTCAGGTGGCCGTGACCGAAGGCGATAAGGTCGAAGCCCAGGTGCGGATGGGGATGGCTGTCCACGGATACGGCGTCGGGGAATTGGTCCAACGCATTCAGGACGTCAGTGACGCCGATGTCGACCGTCTGGTGGCGGAATACGACGCGACGTACGTGATGGCCGATTCGCTGAAACCTGACGGTCAGCATCGCCCGTCCTTGTGCTACGCGGCGCGCGGGGAACTGGGGCTGCGTGCGTTCCTCGAGAGCGTCGGGGCCGGCGCCTTCACCGACACCTTCGAGGATCTGTACGGGCTGGAGCAATTACCCGGGATCGCCATCCAGCGTTTGATGGCCGATGGCTACGGTTTCGGCGCGGAAGGGGACTGGAAGACCGCGGCTCTGGTCCGCGCGATCAAGACCATGACCGCAGGCATGCCGGGCGGGACATCGTTCATGGAAGATTATACCTACCATCTTCATCCCGACGGCCAGCTCGTTCTGGGCGCGCACATGCTGGAGATCTGCCCGACGCTGGCCGCGGCGAAACCCTCGTGCGAGATCCATCCGCTGGGCATCGGTGGCAAGGCCGATCCCGTGCGTTTGGTCTTCACGGCCCCGCCGGGTCCTGCCGTCAACGTTGCCATGATCGATCTGGGCGACCGCTTTCGGATCTTGGTGAACGAGGTGGATACGGTCACCCCTGCGGAACCTTTGCCGAAGTTGCCCGTGGCCCGCGCGCTCTGGGCACCGCGTCCTGACTTGAAAACGTCGGCGGCTGCCTGGATCTACGCGGGCGGGCCGCACCACACGGCATTCAGCCAGGCCGCGACCGCCGAGCACATCGAGGATTTCGCCGAGATGCTCGGGATCGAATGCCTGTTCATCGACGAACAGACATCCGTGCGGAGCTTCAAGCAGCAGCTTCGATAACTTCGGCTTTCTCGTTAGCGTCTTCACCTGTAGGATGCGTGCATCTTTGTAGGTTGGGACTCCGTCCCGACCGAGTCGAGTCGAGTCGGGTCGAGTCGGGTCGGAGACCCAACCTACGTTGGTTGCGGCCGGAGGCCGCGTTAGGGTTCAGTGCTTGTTACCGTTTCCCTCACTGTGTCGAACGATCTTGCCTTCGACCATGTAGATGACCTCCTCGGCGATATTCGTCGCCTGGTCGGCGATACGCTCCAAGTTGCGCGAGGCGGCCATCAGGGTCAGCAGCGCAGCGGTAAGATCAGGATCCTGCCGGATCATTTCCGTGCATTTCAGACGAATGTTTCGCTTGCACCGGTCAACTTCATCGTCACGGAGACAGACGTTTTCTGCGAGAGCCGTATCGAGATTCACCAACGAGTCCAGGCTATCGCGGAGCATGGCCTGTGTCTTCCGCCACATTCCGGCCAGATCGAAAGGGATCTCCATCGGTGTAAGGCTGGCGAAGGTCGCCGCCTTGCGGGCGATGTTCACGGCCAAATCACCGATCCGCTCCAGGTCGTTGTTGATCTTCAAGGCGGCGACGATAAAGCGTAAATCGCCGGCGACCGGTTGATACAACGCCAGTACCCGCAGGCAGTCCTCCTCGACCTCCACCTCGCGTTGGTCGATTTCTGCATCGCGACGCTGGACTTCCTTCGCGGCATGCAGATCTCGGTCCAGCAGGGCTCGCACGGCGCGTTGCGCCTGGTCTTCGACCAACGCGCAAAGTGAGAGTAGATCCTGTTTCAGCTTGTCGACGGCCCGATGCAAGTGGACGGACATCGTATCTTTCTCCGATTCGAATCACCGAAGGCGATCTCCCCTTAGCCGAAACGGCCGGAAACATAGGCCTCGGTCTGTTCTTCCGTGGGATTGGTAAAGATGGTTTCCGTATCATCATATTCGATCAGCCGACCCATGTACAAAAAGGCCGTTCGGTCCGACACCCGGGCTGCCTGCTGCATATTGTGAGTCACAATGATGATCGTGTACTCTTCTTTAAGTTGGTGGATCAGGTCCTCGATCTTGCCCGTGGCGACGGGATCGAGTGCCGAACAGGGCTCGTCCATCAACAGGATCTCGGGGCGGTTGGCGATCGCGCGGGCGATGCACAGTCGCTGCATCTGGCCACCGGACAGACTGAACGCGGTTTCACGTAACCGGTCCTTCACTTCGTCCCACAAGGCGGCGGCCCGTAGCGACCTTTCCACAGTCTCGTCCAATTCGGCCCTTCGGTTTCTGCCGGCCACGCGCAGGCTGTACACGATGTTCTCGTAGATCGACTTGGGGAAGGGATTGGATTTTTGGAAGACCATGCCGATCCGCTTGCGCAGCGAAATGACCTCCAAGTAGGGATCGTAGATACTTCGGCCGTCGATCAGGATATCACCGCGATGCGAGATGCCATCGATCAAATCGTTCATGCGGTTGAAGTTCCGCAGCAGGGTTGATTTCCCGCAGCCTGACGGACCGATCAGCGCGGTGACCTGCCGTTCCGGGATATCCATGTTCAGATCGAACAGAACCTGGGTCGCGCCGTAAAAGAAACTGTGATCACGAACCTGGATGTATTGTGCGCCGGTATCGTTGTCGATCTGTCTCGGACGCGGGGCAACCTGGACGCGGCGTTGCTGGATCTCGCTCGTCTCACCCATCGCCGCGATAGTTCCCTCATGCTTGTCGTTCATGTTTTGGCTCGTGACTCTTTCTAGATCTTATCCGCAGTGAACTTTTTCCGCAGGTGATTGCGGACCAGGATG
>REEF01000418.1 GCA_007695205.1 Planctomycetaceae bacterium | reverse complement strand
GCCGCAACCAACGTAGGTTGGGTCTCCGACCCGACCCGACCCGACCCGACTCGACTCGGTCGGGACGGAGTCCCAACCTACAAAGATGCGCGCACCGTGCACGCATCCTACAGGTGAAGACTCTAAGGAGAAGGATGATGATACGAACGATTCTGATTACCGCCGTCTTATCGGCTCGGCTGTTTTGCCAAGCGGCCCAAGCGGAGCCGACCGCCGAGGAGATCCTCGCGGCCTGCGAGGTTCAAGGGGGGCTGGTCGTTCACGTCGGCTGCGGCGATGGTAAGCTGACCGCGACGCTGAAGTCGAGTGACGCTTGGATCGTCCAGGGGCTGGATACCGATCCGGCCAATGTCGCCAAGGCACGGGCTCACTTCCAAACGCTTGGTCTCGGTGGCGGCGCGTCGGCTGCGGTGTTCGATGGTCGCAACTTGCCCTACGCGGATCATCTGGTCAACCTGCTGGTTGCTGAGGATTTGGGCCAGGTGCCGATGTCCGAGGCGATGCGAGTGCTTTGCCCCGGGGGCGTGCTGTGGGTTCGCAAGGATGGACAATGGATCAAGACCATCAAACCCTGGCCAGCCAACATCGACCAGTGGACGCATTATTTGTACGGTCCCGACAACAACGCAGTCAGCCAGGACCGGGTGGTCGGCCCACCGGGCCACGTGCAATGGATCAGCGGACCTCGCTTCTCACGCAGCCACGACCACCTGGCCAGCGTCAGCGCTGTGGTGTCGTCCGGCGGGCGGCTGTTCTCGATCGTCGACACGGGCTCGATCGCGTTCGCCGCTGCCAGCCCCCGCTGGCGTCTGGTGGCTCGCGACGCCTTCAACGGAGTCCGGTTGTGGGAGCGAGAGATCGGGGCGTGGGAGTATCACTTGCGGGACTTTCGTAGCGGGCCAACCGATCTGCCTCGGCGGTTGGTCGCCGTCGGCGATCGCGTCTACGTAACGCTCGGCTACGGCCAGCCGGTTACGGCATTGGACGGTGCCTCGGGACGGACCGTGCGGACTTATGCCGGAACCGAAGGCACCACGGAAATCCTGTACGTCGACGGCACGTTGCTGTTGGTATTGGGCCAGCCGGACGTGGACTGGTCGGCTGAAGAGGCCAAGAAGATCGTCAGCCAACAGGATTACGTGCCGCCCTTGGAAGATACGACACCGCCGGCTCACAAGTTTCGAGTCATGGCGGTCGATGCTCGGACGGGCGAAACGGTGTGGACGAACGCCGACCCCAGCGCTCGCCAGTTGATGCCCTCGACGTTGGCGGCTGCGGATGGACGAGTCTACTTTCAGAATATCGAGGCGATCGTATGCCTGGACGCGGCGACGGGGGAAATGCGATGGCAATTCCCGCGTCCGATCCACCGGCGGCGACTTGCCTGGTCCACGCCGACGCTGGTCGTCCACGATGGTTTGGTCTTCTCGGCCGACCGCCGGGCCGCACAGACGGAAGGCTCGCTGCTCTGGATTCCCAGCGGCGGCTACCATGAATACATTCAAGGCAACGATGTCGAGGGCGAATTGATCGCCTTCGATGGCCAGACGGGCGAGCGACTATGGAGTTGCCCGGCCTACGAAGGATTCAACGCTCCCGTCGACGTGATGATCGCCGACGGGCTGCTCTGGACGGGCCGTTACGCTTGGGGCAACGACCCCGGCTTTACCCATGCTCGCGACCCCAGGACCGGTGAAATCCGGCGTCAACGGCCGGCCGACCAGGAATCGCTGCCGCGGATGGGCCACGCTCGCTGCCACCGTGCCAAGGCAACGGAGAACTACTTGATTCTCGGCCGCCGAGGCGTGGAATTCGTCGATTTGAAGAGTGGCGACATCACCGCCAATTTCTGGGTTCGCGGTGTCTGCCAGTATGGCGTCATGCCAGCCAACGGCCTGCTCTACGTACCGCCCCATCCGTGCGCATGCAATTACAGCGACATGCTCAAATCGGGGTTCATGGCGTTGGCTCCGAAAAATGCGGATAACGCCACGCCTCGGCCGGAGTTACCCGTCTTGGAGAAGGGACCGGCCTTCGGGATGGACATTCCGGCTTCGAACGAGATCGCGGCGCAGGGCTGGCCCACTTTTCGCGGCGATCCGGCGCGCGCCGGTTCATCCACCGCCGATCTCGCGACGGATTTGCATATCCCATGGGAAACGGACCTCGGTGGGAAACTGACCAGTCCGGTCGTGGCCGAGGGCGTGTTGCTGGTGGCCGACAGCGAGACACACCAAGTTTACGCCTTGGACGCGAGCAGCGGCCGAACCGTCTGGACCTGGAGCGGGCAAGCACGCGTCGATTCGCCGCCGACGATCGACCGAGGACGCGCGCTGTTTGGCTCGGCCGACGGCTGGGTTTATTGCTTGCGGCTGGCGGACGGGGCGTTGATCTGGCGATTCCGGGCCGCTCCCGTCGAGCGTCAGATCGTCGTCGACGAACAATTGGAATCGGTTTGGCCTGTCCCGGGCAACGTGTTGGTCGTCGACGGCGCCGCCTATTTCGTCGCCGGGCGCAACAGCTACCTGGACGGCGGCATGTTTCTGTATCGGTTGGACGCGGCGACCGGACAAATGCAAAAGGTCGTTCAAACAGAGGTCGACGAGCAGAGACGGGATGCAGGCATCGCCTCCGGGGGACACTTGCCCGATGTGCTCTCGTCCGATGGGCAATCTCTCTTCCTGCGCAGCGCCCGCTTCGATCTGGATCTTGTCCGGCAAAAGGACGATGTGCCTCACCTGTTCAGTCCGGTGGGCTTTTTGGACGACACCTGGTGGCACCGCAGCTACTGGCAGTTCGGCACGTCGATGGGCAGCGGCTGGGGCGGCTGGCCCACGGCCGGTCTGCGGGTGCCTGCGGGCCGGATCTTGGTGACCGATGGCTCGCGGGTCTTCGGCTTCGGACGCAACCAATACCACAATCCCGGCGCTCACGTGGGCATCGACGCCGCCGGCGTTTGGGGCCCGATCGGCGAGGGGTTGAGCCGCTGGACCTACTACCGTCTGTTCGCCCGGTCGCTCGATCCGGCAGCAGCCCGCGCATCGCGGCGCGGAACGGTAGCAGAACCGGCGGACGATCAGGATTGGGTGCGGCAGATCCCCGTGTTGGTTCAAGCGATGGTTCTGGCCGATCAGAAGTTGCTGGTGGCCGGCCCGGCTGCTCCCGCGGATCAGGTGATGCAGCGACCCACCGATGTCGATGCCTTAGCCGAGGCGATGGAAGACCCGCAGAACGGCCGACTGTTGATATTGTCCGCGGCAGATGGCAGCACTCTGGCCGAACTGGATCTGCCGAGTCCACCCGTTTTCGACGGCATGATCGCTGCTTACGGCCGCTTGTACTTGGCCACGAACAGCGGCCACATCGTCTGCTTGAGCCCCACGCCGTAGCTTTGTTCGAAAGGAACAGTAGGGGACACTGATGAAAGTGATTTCGTGGAATTTCGCTTGGTGCATCGCAGCCGTCGCGTCGGCTTGGACGGCCCGCCTGAACGCGGGAGAACCTCCGACGCATCGAGGGCTATACGCGATTCGGGCAACGAGCGATCTGCTGGACCCGCGGTAAATCCATCGGGGACAGGTCGTCGTAAGCACCCGGCCAGGTATTTCTTGGTGGAATCGGCGGAAGGGGTCGGGAGTCGT
>REEF01000175.1 GCA_007695205.1 Planctomycetaceae bacterium | reverse complement strand
TTTTCGTGTTAGCTCCCGTCATTCGCGGGCAAAAAGGCGAACATCGCGACCTGTTTGTCGACTTGCTGAAGCAGGGGTTCGTTCGGGCGCGTGTGGATGGTCAGGTCGTTTCACTAAGCGACCATCTGCAACTGGATCGTCAGATGCGGCACGACATTCAAGTGGTCATCGACCGCTTGACGGTCAAACCGGACGTTCGACCTCGACTGGCCGAAGCGGTCGACCTGGCCTTAAAACTAGGCCGGGGTACGATGGTGATCGCCATCGAGTCGACGGAGCAGGATGCGAAAGCGGCGGCGGTCCGGGGCTCGGTCGCGTCCGGCGACATCGCTGGTGGCGATACGATTTTTTCGATCGACTATGCCTGTTCGGATTGTGGGATCAGTTTCGAGCCACCGAATCCGCAGATGTTCAGCTTCAACAGCCCGCAGGGCATGTGCCCGGAATGCGACGGGTTGGGCAAGCGGTTTTCGTTTTGTCCGGATCTGTTGGTTCCCGAACAGAATCAACGGCTTTCGTTCAAGCAGGGTTGCTTTGAACTGCTGGGCAAATGGAAGGAAATGGGCCGTTGGAAGCGGCATATTTACCAGGGCGTAGCGGACACGATCGAGCGAAAGCGGGATCTGCCTTCCGGGATCATGCTCGATACCCCCTGGCAGGATCTGGATGCTTCGCTGCAATCGATCTGGCTGTGGGGGACGGGTGCCGAACACATTACGTACACCTGGCGGGGTGGTAAATCTCCCATCAAGTACGGCGGTCACTTTGACGGGATCATCCCGGCCTTGTTGTCCAGGCATCGCAATGCAAAGAATCCGATGCTGCTGCAGCGATTGGAAAAGTACATGGCCACCGCACCGTGCTCAAGCTGCCACGGCCAGCGGTTGATGCCCCAGGCCCGCGCGATCAAACTGACCTCGACGGCCCCGGCCTTTGCCGATCGGTCGACGTTGTCGTTGCCGGACATCTGCGAGTTATCGATCCTGCAGACGGCTGATTTCTTTTCCCAACTGGATCTCGATCCGACGCGAACGTTCATCGCCCAGGAGGTGGTGAAGGAGGTCCGTGGAAGGTTGCAATTCCTGCTGAACGTCGGCCTGGACTACCTGACGCTGGCCCGGACGGCGCCAACACTGTCGGGCGGCGAATCGCAGCGTATCCGATTGGCTGGGCAAATCGGTTCGGGCCTGGTCGGGGTCCTGTACATCTTGGATGAACCCTCGATCGGGCTGCATCCTCGCGACAACGATCGGTTGCTGGAGACACTGAAAAGTCTGCGTGACATGGGCAACACGGTGCTGGTCGTCGAGCATGACGAGGACACGATGCGGGCGGCCGATCACGTGGTCGATTTCGGGCCGGGGCCGGGGGTGCGTGGCGGCGAGATCGTGGCGTCCGGTTCGATCGATCGCGTGCTATCGAACGATCGTAGCGTGACCGGCCAGTACTTGTCGGGGAAACAACGCATCGAAGTCCCCGAGTCGCGTCGAGCTGGCGGCCAGCACGCGCTGCGAGTGCTGGGCGCTTCGCACAACAATTTGAAGGACATCGATGTCGACATCCCATTGGGGCTGCTGGTGTGTGTGACCGGCGTCTCCGGGTCGGGAAAAAGCTCGTTGGTAAACGATATCCTGGTCGAGGCTTTGCGGCGCGACCTGAACCGAGGCGATGGCCAACCGGGCAAATATCGGGCGATCGAGGGCATCGAACACCTGGACAAATTGATCGCGATCGACCAGTCGCCGATCGGGCGGACGCCGCGTTCCAACCCCGGAACCTACATCAAGGTCTTCGACGATATCCGGCAATTGTTCACCCAGTTGCCCGATGCCAAAAAGCGAGGCTACAAGCCGGGCCGCTTCAGCTTCAACGTCTCCGGCGGTCGCTGCGAGGCTTGTGAAGGAAACGGCTCCAACCGCTTGGAGATGGATTTTCTGGCGGACGTGTGGGTGACGTGTCCGGTTTGCGAGGGCCATCGCTACAATCGGGAAACACTGCAGGTCAAATTCAAGGGCAAGTCGATCGCCGAGGTGTTGGAGATGGACGTCCAACAGGCCTTGGAGCTATTCGAAAACCAGCCGAAGATCCGCCACAAACTCCAAACGCTGCACGATGTCGGGCTGGATTACCTGAAGCTGGGCCAGCCTTCGCCCACGCTGTCCGGCGGCGAGGCCCAGCGGATCAAGCTGGCTCGCGAACTGGTCAAGAAAAGCACGGGGCGGACGCTGTATTTGTTGGACGAACCAACGACCGGCCTGCATTTCGCGGATATCAAGCTGCTGTTGAAGGTGCTGCATGGTTTTGTCGACGCGGGCAATACGGTGCTGGTCGTCGAGCACAATCTGGATGTGATCAAGACGGCTGACTGGGTCGTCGATCTGGGACCCGAGGGTGGCGACCAGGGCGGCTGGGTGATCGCAGCGGGTACGCCCGAAAGCCTGGCCGAGTGCGCTGAATCCCACACCGGTCGGGTGTTAGCTCGCGTGCTAGATCGCAGTGGGCAAACACGCGACGCGACGGACACCCGGCGGGCAGGCGGCCGACAGCGTCGTGGGAAAGGTCGCGGGCGGGAAGCGACGGAAATCGTGGTTCGAGGCGCTCAACAACACCATCTGAAAAACGTGGACGCTCGCATCCCTCGCGATCGGATGACGGTCTTCTGCGGCCCGAGCGGATCAGGAAAAAGCTCGCTGGCGATGGATACGATCTATGCCGAGGGCCAGCGCCGCTACGTGGAGAGCTTGAGCGCGTACGCGCGACAGTTCGTCGGGCAGATGCAAAAGCCGCGGGTGGAACACATCGAAGGGCTTTCGCCGGCGATCGCGATCGAACAAAAGAACCTGGGCAACACGCCTCGATCGACGGTCGGCACGGTGACTGAAATCTACGATTATCTGCGGGTCCTGATGGCTCGTCTGGGCCAGCCTTACTGCCCGGACTGCGACGTGCCGGTCGGCACGCAGACGGTCGACCAGGTGATCGATAAGATCATGGCCGAACCCGAGGGTACCCGCTTGTATCTGATGGCTCCGATGGACATCGAGGTGGGGCGAGAGTACGAGTCGTTGTGGGACGAGATCCGTGCGGCGGGCTACGTTCGGGTGCGGGTGGACGGACGCACCTATTCGCTGGATCGACCGCCGGAGATCGACCGGCGTCGCCGACATCAAGTCCAGGTGGTAATCGATCGGGCCGTGGTCAAGACGAAACAGCGGTCTCGGATCGCCGACAGTATCGAAAACGCCTTGGCTTTGGGCCGTGGCGTGTTGCATGTGGCTTGGGTCAGCGAAACGTTGCCTGAGTCGCGGTGGCAGGTCCAGGTACACAGCCAGCACATGGCCTGCCACCGCTGCGGACGCAGCTTTGAACCCCTGACGCCGCATCGCTTCTCGTTCAACAGCGCTCTGGGCTGGTGCGAATCCTGTCAGGGCTTGGGCGAGCAGACGGGAGCGAATCCGACGGCCTTGCTGCGCGATCCTCAGGCGACGCTCGCGCAAGGCGCGTTGGCACTTTGGCCCAACTTGGATCACGTCGTTTCCCGGCGAATGCTCGAAGCCCTGGCCGACGGTTGCGGCTTGCCGTTGGAAACCCCCTTTTCGCAACTCAACGGTCGACAACGCCGCATCCTGATGCACGGCACGGGTGACCAG
>REEF01000176.1 GCA_007695205.1 Planctomycetaceae bacterium | reverse complement strand
CTCCCGGCGCGAGGCCCTTTTTTTTTTGGATCACGGACCTTCCGACACGTAGCAACGCAGCGACCGTGGTTTCAGGATCAGCCTGCCGGAATCGGGGGCCGCAGGACCTTTGCAGCTTGGGTAGATATCGGCGGGCGGTTTGGCCGCGGTATCGATGAACAGCCGCCAGGTCCGATCCATGGCGATCTTTGGCAACGAGAACACGTGCGAGTTGGTGGTGGCGTTCATGATGATCATCAGATCGCGAGATAATCCCTCGGTGTCCTCGTTGGCGGGCAGTGCTGCCCACAAGCAGATCAATGCGTTTTGGTCGCTGTGCCAGTCGACCACCTCGCCCTTCATGCCATACCAACCCACCTCGGGCAGTCCGTTGGCGCCGTTGCCATCACCGCGAGGGTAACGTCGTCGGCGGATCGTGGGTTGTTCGCGGCGGAAACGGATCAGGATCCGGCAGAAACGCAGCAGTTCGCGGTGATCGTGGACCAGGGTCCAATCGAACCACGACACGTCGTTATCCTGGCAATAGGCATTGTTGTTGCCCCGCTGAGTCCTACGGCATTCGTCCCCGGCCAGCAGCATGGGAACGCCCTGGCTGAGCAGCAGCGTGGCCATCAGATTCTTAATCTGTCGGATGCGGGTCTCTTCGATCTCGGCGGCTGCGGCCGCATCCAGGTCGGCGTCCTGCAATTCACCTTCCCAGCCGTAGTTTTCGCTGCAATTGTGGTTATCGCCATCGCGATTGTCTTCGCCGTTGGCATCGTTGTGCTTGTACCGGTAGGTGACCAGATCGTTCAAGGTGAACCCGTCGTGCGTGGTGACGAGATTGACGCTGGATTCAGGCGTCCGGCCACTATGTTCGTACAGATCGCTGGAACCGGCCAGCCGCGTCGCCATCGCGCCCAGCATGTACCCGTCGCCTCGCCAAAAGCGGCGGATATCATCCCGGTATCGGCCGTTCCATTCCGCCCAGCGGATCCCCCAGAACGAACCCACCTGGTACGCACCGGCCGCGTCCCAAGCCTCGGCGATGATCTTCGTCTTGGCCAACACCGGGTCTTCGGCGATCTCTTCCACCAACGGCGAACTGCAGTTCAAGTTCCCGTCGCGGCCGCGGCTGAGGATCGAGGCCAGATCGAAGCGGAACCCGTCCACGTGGTAGTTCAAGACCCAGTGTCGCAGGCAATCCATGATCAGGCGACGGACGACAGGATGATTGCAATTCACCGTGTTGCCGCAACCCGAGTAGTTCCGATAGTACTTTCCGTCCTGATCCAGTAGGTAGTACGTATGATTCTCCAGCCCTTTGAAGCTGAGTACCGGACCATGCTCGTTGCCTTCGCACGTATGGTTGAACACCACATCCAAGATCACTTCGATTCCGGCCCGATGCATCTCCTTGACCAACGTCTTGAATTCCGAGACCTGCGCTCCCGGCTCGCGGCTGAGCGCATACCCCCGGTGCGGCGAAAAGAAGGCCATCGGGTCATAGCCCCAGTAGTTCGACCGGCCTTGAGGCTGGCCGTCAGGAGCCAGCATCGGATACTCATGCACGGGCATCAACTCGATCGCCGTGATTCCCAAACTCTTCAAATGCGGGATCTTTTCCAACATGCCCAGGTAGGTCCCCGGATGAGCCACGCCGCTACTGGCGTGCTGGGTGAAACCGCGCACATGCACTTCATAGATGACGGAGTCTGCCAGATCGTAGTTCAGGCAGCGATCTCCCTCCCAATCAAAATCGTCGGCGATCACCACGCACTTGGGCGGGCGGAGAATACCGTCCGTCGAATGTTGAAAATCGCCCGCTAACGCATGGGTGTAGGGGTCGATCAGACGACGCGAGCCGTCAAACCAGTAGCCTCGATCGGGGGACGACGGACCGTCGGCCTGCAGGTGATACAGTTGCCCATGACCGATTCCGCGAACAAAACCGCGCCACACATCGCCCCAACGGTCACCCTTGGGGTCCAGATCGATGACCTCGGCCGGCTCCAGATCGTCGATTTGATCGTACAGCAACAAACGCATTTCAGTCGCTGAATGGCTGTAAACCAAAAACTCGACGCCACTTTCCGACGCGATGGCCCCATACGAAGGCATCAATTTGAAATCCGACTCGACTTGCGGATAACGCATTAACATAAGCGGTCCTCAGACTGGTGAATCTGTCCATGATCTGTTCCATCACGAAACCATACCCCCCGGCTAAAACTCGGGCGGGCTGCGAGCGGGCTGCATCATAGAAATCCATGCCAACCCGGTCCCTTTGCAGCTCTCGTGTAAAAGGGTTCCTATTTGAAAGCAATCGCGTCTCGGCTAGATGGGAAGAATGGGAAATATAAAGCTATTCGCGGCCCATCGCCTCTAAGGTGCCGATGGCAACTGGTCTTGCAGGATCAAATCGGTTATGCTTAGAGCGCGAGGAGTGATCTGCAGGTAAGTGTGGGATTCAAAGCTCTGGATGATGGGCGGGTAATATGGCACGTAAAGTAGTGAATCGTAAGGAATTACGCGATCAACACGAGGCTGCGGAACGCGCGGGAGCCGCAGCGGAACCCGAAAAAAAGAAAGTGGCCAAGCGAGCGCCAGCAAAACGGGCGCCGGCAAAACGGAAAAGCCGTGCGAAAGAACCGGTCGAAGTTCGGATGCGGGTCGTGTGGGGGGTGTACAGCCAGGCGATGAAGCTGGTAGACACATTCGCCCACGACGAAAAAAAGGCCGCCGAAAAAAAAGCCAGCTCGTTGAGCCAGTCGGGCAAGACACCGCACTTTGTGCAGAAAATCAAACAGCCGATCGAGGAGGCCTGAGATTGCAGGGCACGCGGGAGGCTCGGCAAAACTGGTCCTCGTCCCGCTGGAGGGGCTAATCATGATGAGCTGGTTTCGACTTTTACCCTGCTCATTGGCTTGGGGCCTTGTGCTGTGCTGGTTGGCCGGTTGCGGGTCGGGCGGCCCGTCCGAACCCCCTGCAGAGTCAGCCGATGCATCGACCACGTTCGACTACAGTCAGTTGGTCGATGCTTATATGCCTCCCTTGGAGGGTGGTAGGCTTGAACTGGCACCACCGAAAGATTGGGTCTTCAGCAAAGCAGGAAGCGAATATCTGGTCGGTTTTCATCCATCAGGCAGAACGCTGAACGACCTGCCTCGCATCCTGATTTCGTTCCAGCCTTCGCCTTACGAGGACGTTCAGGATCTTCACCCGACGAACGCTCCGCCTGTGGTCCAGTCGATCAAGGCATCGATTCCTGACGATCAGCTAAAGTTACCTCCCTCACTGGTGGGCCTAGGTGGCAGGACATGGATCGAGTTCGTGGGACTTGGCAGAAGTCGTGGCACGTTGGTGGCTCGGCAAAACCTGCAGACCATCGCGGAAGGCCGTCTCCTTCAAGTCCGGCTCGAAGTTGCCGACGCCCAATTCGATCAGCATCGGCACCAGGGCTATGCGGTGGCTGCTGCCGCCCGGTTTTTGCAAACGCCGGCGGAAACAACCACTTTCGACCCGGTCCAGGAGATGGACGAACCGGAGAAATTTGACGAACCGGTGGCCCCATGACGCCCGATCCACGGTGAAGTCGGGACGAACCGGGATCGATCGCTAAGCACCCGGCCATATATTTCTTGGTGGAATCGGGCGGAAGGGGTCGGGAGT
>REEF01000301.1 GCA_007695205.1 Planctomycetaceae bacterium | reverse complement strand
AGGGCATCATCGGCCTGCCGGCCAACCTGTTCTACGGCACCGGCATCCCCGCCTGTATTGTGGTGATCGACAAAGAAAACGCCCACGTGCGGACGGGCATCTTCATGATCCACGCGTTGTCCGAAGACCTGTTGACCCGGTTCGCCAACCTGCCGCTGTTGAGCCGCTACGACGTCTACCAGCGGCTGATGGACTACTGGGCCGACGCGATGCAGGACGACGTGTACCTGATCGCCGCCGATGGCTGGCTGGAAGCGGCCAAACCGCGCGGCGTGATCGACGACCGGGAGAAGAAGATCCGCGAGACGCCCGATCTGGTCGTCGACAAGAAAAAGTACAAGATGGACCTGATCCCCCCGCCGCTGGTCGTCGCTCGATACTTCCAAGCCGAGCAGGCCGCGATCGACGCGTTCCAGGCCAAGCAGGACGAGGCCACGCAGGCCCTGGAAGAGTTCAACGAGGAACATGCCGTCGAAGAAGGGCTGTTGGAAGAGGCGCTGAACGACAAAGGCAAGGTCACCAGGGCAGGCATCAACGAGCGGCTGAAACAGTTGAGAGTGGAAAGTGGAGAGTGGAGAGTTGGTGATGATGATGCGGAAGAGCAGGCGGCGCTGAAACGCTGCTTGGCGCTGATGGACGCCGAGGCCGATGCGAAGAAGGCGGTCAAGGACGCTCAGGAGAAACTGGACGCCAAGGTGCTGACAAAGTACGGCAGCCTGAGCGAAGCCGAGATCAAGTCGCTGGCATCGACGACAAGTGGTTCACGGCGATCCGAACGGCGATCGAAGGCGAGGTGCAGCGGATCACCCAACGGCTGGCCGAGCGGGTCAAAGAACTGGAAGAACGTTACGCCAACCCCATGCCGGAACTGGTCGAACGCGTCGAGACGCTCAGCGCCAGAGTGGACGAACATTTGAAACGGATGGGGATCGTGTGATGGCTAGTAAGTTTGATTTCGATTCACTGGTCGCGGTATGCCTGAGAACCCACGAGGAAATCCAACACCAGGCGGCGCGATCGATCAACCTCTCGTTAGTGGTTCGAAACTGGCTATTCGGCTGGTACATCGTCGAGTATGAACAGCATGGGACGGATAGGGCCGAATATGGCGCCCGGTTTATCGAGAGTCTCTCCGCGCGACTGCGCCAAGCGGGGATCAAAGGCGGTTCCCGGACACGATTGCAGCTATATCGATCTTTCTATCTGAATTACAAGCAGATTTGCCCGACAGTGTCGGGCGAATTCGCGATGCTCCCATACCGAGGGGAACGCTTGCCGGAAGGGATGCTCAGTTCGTTGGCCAATGTGTACGACGATCGCATCCTGATCTGGAACAGCGGCACCCTGCCCGACAATTGGACCGCCGCGCAACTGAAGGCCAAACACCCGTCCAAGCCGTTCAACCCGGATGTGGCCAACGTCTTCTTTCGCGCCGGCACGATCGAAGCCTGGGGCCGCGGCATCGAACGGATGTGCGCCGACTGCGCGGACCACGGCGTCCCCGAACCCGTACTGCAATGCGAACCGGACGGAATGTGGGTGGAATTCCCAAATCGAACGGTAAAATCGGAGGCGACGATCCCGAAGACGCGGACGACAACCGGTGTAAAACCCACCAAACTTGGGCAAAGGAGGGCCTATGAGGCCCATGAGGCCCATGTCGAGGCCCATGTTCAGATCGGAGCGGTAGAGTTGGTCATGTTGCGAATCTGTGCCCGCGAGAGTAATAATGCATGTTCAGTTAAGGAGCCGTCAGCAATGCGTGGACGAAGGTCACCGGATTTGTAGATATGTTGTGCGAATCCCGCGAGCCAACGCGCCGCGCCAGGAGTCCGAGTAGCGATTGCGTTCTCAAGTGCGGGCAAGATCGCACGGCGGAACAGCGGCATCCGAACCGGCGTAGATTCTCCATTGTCAACGATCTTGGATGCAAGGGAAAGTGACCAACTGTGCTGGGACTCCAATGGCAGATTGGTGAACGAATTCAGAAACCGTTCCAAGGCGTCGTTACGATCGGAACGAAGCCCACGATTTTCGGCTTCGAGATAAGCGTCCCAAAGGTCTTCTTGTGGTACGGACATCGTTTGACCTGCGACGCCTAACGGCACCGTTCAGCCAGCGGCGGGAGAAGAAGTATCCATTGGAGAAACGCCTGATCCGCCGCTTGGCTGCAACGGTTTGTTACGGCTCAGTTCAGGTTTCCTTGGAGAGCGTGTCACAGTTTTGACACCAGAAAGCTCTTGGCGCTTTCTAGCAGCCATGGCAATGGAGTGGATGTCTCCTCCAGCCGACATCGAGAGTCGCTCACGGGTTTCCCGAATTTCGTCAACAATTGGATCGGTCATCTCAAATCTCCAGGAGGTCGAACGGCGTGCAAATCAATGGCGGCTCCACTGCTCGATCGCGGCAGGCACGTTCAATTTTTGGTCGGTTCTCTGGATTTGCGATATGCTTGCAATTCCACGTCAACAAGAATTGTATCCCGTGAACAGCCGCAATGGAAATGTGAAATGCATCAATTCGAGCTTTGGGAGGAATCTG
This sequence comes from Planctomycetaceae bacterium, assembly GCA_007695205.1. Lineage (GTDB taxonomy): Bacteria > Planctomycetota > Planctomycetia > Pirellulales > Pirellulaceae > SKKK01. The sequence continues at coordinate 1,112 of REEF01000301.1, read as the reverse complement.
TAGCTCGGTCGAAATCACGTCTGCAAGCGTTTCGACTTCCTCATTCGTATCGAGTACCGGAATGTCCTTGAGGTAATGTCGACGCTCTGCTGCGGCGGATGGATCACCTTGGTCGCATTCGTCAAGCACGAACTGAGAAACGAAGATGTCGAAATCAGGTCGATGGTCATCCCACCACTCGCGAGTCGATAGTTGATTCGCAGCGACGCGGAGGTCTCGGCTACTGCGCATCGCCAAGTAACCAATGATGGTTGTCTCAAGATAGGCAGATCGTTTCATCCAGTTCCATCATCCTTCTGCCGTAACGTTCCGGATCACGCGGGCGGCCGAGCTGACCCAGCCATCATCCAACACGCGATGGCCGCCTCGCGTGCATCCGTTGGTTACGTCCGCATGGGTTCGGTTGGGTGGACACGCAGGTACGCGCGCAGAGCATCGTTGACTGCCGCTTCATCTGCGAACGCATCCGCCACGTCGTCGGCCAAACGTACCACTCGTAGTCGCTCGCGATACCGTGCGGCGTACTTGCCTCGCACAACCCCGCGCATCGAGCGGAAATCGTATTCGGGCCGCAGTTCGTCTTCAGCCGATTCGATGTCGTCAGGGGAAGTTGCCATCTTCGTAGTCTCTCCGCTCACGTCGGCTCGCCTTGCGAGCACTGATGATCCGCACTTTCTCGCCTCGATCCGTATGCGACACCAACAGCAGCCGCCCAACGGCTGACAATCCCATCGTGATGTACCGATCCTCGTCGTCAGAGTGGTCCGGGTCAAAGCCAGTAAGCGACAACGGGTCGGCGAGCACGGTCATCGCCTCGGCGAATGACACGCCATGCTTCCGCTCGTTCGCCTCCGCCTTGGAGTCGTCCCACTCGAAATCCATCGTTGCCCCCGCAATTCAATCTCCGTAATACATCTTCGTGCGAGGACAAACCACTGGCAACCACACGCCGCCGGAGCGGCCGCCACGAACGCAGGACCAGGACGTAACTTCTAATTCTACCGCCCATACGACCGCCAGAGTCTTGGCTTGGCGGGTATATTGGCGGCGTAAAACACTTCAACGATCCCTGATTGTATCCCACGTAAACTCGAACGTGCAAGCGTTTTCCG
>REEF01000233.1 GCA_007695205.1 Planctomycetaceae bacterium | reverse complement strand
GAAGAGGTCGATGCCCAAGTGGGCGACTGGTTCGGCTTCGACGTTGCGGATTCTGATTCGCCTGAGACAAAACAGGCCCTCCAGGATCAGCTCGCGTTATGTGATGCACTGCTGAAAGTTGATGTGATCCAGGATGGTTTGCTCGATAAGCTGCCCGCCGAACTGCGAGGTAAAGTTGCCGAGGATCCTGATGGCGTTTTTGGCGCGCACTGGCATCTTCTCCGTGAGATGCTGCCGGAGGACGTCCGAGAGATTTACGACGAGCTGCAGGATGTTACCGAAACGTTGCACACGGCCCGGCAACTGGCGGATCAAGACGAACCCGGCGCAGCGGTGCTGTATTTGATGTTAAAGGCAGGGGAAAGAGTCGTGCGGTGGTTAGGGCGTCTCCTGCCACCGGGCGTGGCAGACACGCTGGCCTTCGGCGCCGAGCTGGTCCCTCATGCGGTCCAAGCGGGAAAAACGATTCAGACCTTCGGACTGGATGACGGTCGTATTTGTACAATACGCCAGAGCAAACACCCGATCAACCAGATTCTCCAGAATCACACGGGAAAGACCCGTGATGAACTGCGGCTCGATACCCCCGACGGCCCGCGAATCATTCGCGTGTTCGAGTGGGATACGGTCGAGATCGGAGGCGAGACGTTCTATCTGGCCTTGGACGATAAGGACACCCCGACTGGCATTCTCGTGAAACACCAGCCCCCCGGTCGGTGGAGATTTTGGGACAGGGACAAGGTAACCGTATACCAAGCTGACACTTCCCGCTCGCCCGAACGAGGCTATACGATCGGCAGCGTGCGCGAGGCCAATGTTTTGGAGCCACAACGATGAATCGTTCATTCTTTTGCCGGGATCGTGCCGGTGTTGCGACCGTCGCGCTGCTTATGACCAGCACCCTCGTGGCGGCCTGCCACAAGCCCGGTTGGGCAGCCGACACGCAAGTTGCCGGCCCGCTCGCCGCGATCGCAGATCCCCACGACCGCTTGCGCCTGGCCCTGGGGATCATGGGCCTGGAAGACGCCGTCGTCATCGGTTGCCAGCACCGGCAGGTGACCCTGGTGTCGCCAAGGATCAGCAACCCCCACCGCGCCGGGCAGGAAGCTTGGCTGATGCTCGGTTCCGTGCTTGGCGTAATGGACCGCCTGGGTCTGGAGGGAACCCTGCTGTTCGTGCCGGTCTACCAGGGAAGCATGGTATCGGGTGTCGCGGTCCCGGTCGACAAAGTTGCCCTGCTGCAAAAGGGGACCGTCGAGGGTTACCACGCGTTTCGCCAGGCCATGACGCCGTTGCGGATTGCAGCCGCCGGTGATGCGTGGTTTCGAACGAAGAACGTTTCGGCAACCGGCCAGGTGGCGGGCGAGGAGCTGCGCGCTCGTTTGCAACAATCGCTGGAGCAAATCCAGCAGCGCTACGATCTGATCGCTTCGCAGGTGGACGCCGGTCGATACGAGTCTGCCGAACGGAACATCCGGCTGCTCGAACAGGCACTGCCTGCGGTGGGCCAGTTGGTGGCTCAGGTCGTGGCCGGCGGCGAGCCGTGCCAGCTCGTGTTGACCGGTCTGCCGACCGATGCGGCCATGACGCGAATCCGGGAACTGGAACATCATCAACAGGAATCGTCCGGCCAGAGTGCGGAGGCGATTGCCCAGCAACTCAAGATGCTGGAACCAGTCGAGAAACTCGACGCGATGGCGCGTAGCATACTCGTGCCGTTGAGCTGGGCGAACTGGCTGCCCAGCGGGCCAGACGGCTGACGGCTCTCGTAGCCGGATTCGCCAGAATTCGGACGATCCCTCCGCCAACGCGTAGCCGGATTCGCCAGAATTCGGATGAGATTCCCTTACTGATACATCAGTGGCTGCTGGGCGGTGCGGGTGCCGCTGTGCGGGACGCGCACGTCCAGGGTTGTTTCGGGCGGTGCGTTCTCCAACGATCCGTGCTCCTGGACGTACTTCAGGACCGATGCGACCTTGGCCACCGCCGTCTTGGTTTCGGTTTCGCTGCGCAGATCCGGCGCTCGTCCCCAAATGACCGCTGCCCCACTGCGACTCTGCAATTCAAACGTGGGGATGATCTGCGTGGAACCCTCCGAACCGAGCGGCACCAGTTGGATGCGGAACAGCCCGCATTGTTTCCAAGCGTCGTCGAAGACGGCAGCGATCCGAGCCGCTTCGTGGACTTCCGTCTGCCCCCAAGGGGTTCCCACGGTTCCGCTGGGGACCGCGTGCGGCACGGCGATGCGCAGGTACCCGCGAGTCGGGTCGGCGTGCGAATCGTGCGACGACGGCAGGAAATCTTGCGGTGGCAATAGGATGGCCTGCGCGTCGATCGGCAACAGACCGGGTACGCCGTTCAATTCGACCTCTACCATCGCCACCGGCTTTCGATAGGTCATTTCCACGACGACCGAAGCCGCGCGGCCCGGCGGATGCTTGCTGACTCGGCTGACATTCTCGACCCAACTGTGAGCAGCGAACGCCTGAAACACCTTGACCGTCAACTTGGGATCCAGCAGGGACAGTCCTTCCAGGTTGTTATCGCGTACCACTTCACCCGCCACATCCGTGCGAACCCAGTCCGGCGGCGGCGTGATCTGCACGCGATCGGCTTGCAAGGCATAGTCGCCGTCCGCCAGAATCCGTGGCCCCCAACGATCCCATGCATAGTAGGCAACAGCCACAGGCAACAGGATCGCTGCCACACCGATCAGCGTTTGCCGCCACGCGGCACTGGGCAAGGGAAGCAGGCGCGCGATGATACTGGGCGTCGAGACGACTTCTTTCTTTTTCGCTGCATTCACCGCTCGTGCCTCCTTGCACTGGCGCGATGGGTTGCCGCCATCACCAGATGTCGATGGCCGTTTGGAGTTCGATCCCCAACCGTTCGGCCACACGTTGTTTCAGGTACTCGATCAGCTCCAGCACGTCCTCGCTGGTCGCGTCGGATTCTGTGACGATATAGTTCGCATTGCGGTCGCTGATGCCCGCACCGCCGAACCGAGCCGATTTCACGCCGGCGTCCTCGATCAAGCTGGCCGCGCTGATCCCACCCGGATCGCGGAAAACCATCACCGTGTTTTCGTTCTGCAGCGGTTGAGCCGCTTTGTTGACGATCCACTGCTTTTGCATCCGCTTGGTCAATTCCTCGGGATCGGCCGGCTCCAGCTCGAAACGCGAGTCCAGAATCACCAATTCGTCCAGGCTGCTCTCTCGATAAGCGAAGACCAGATCGTCCCGCTGTCGCGTTACGACCTCGCCGGTAAACGTCACGACGGTGGCCTCCCGTGTGTACTGGCCAATGTCGATCCCATGACAACTGGCATTGCCATGCAAGGCTCCGCCCACCGAACCGGGAACGCCCGCCAACGCCTCGAGCCCGCCCCAGCCGTCACGCACGGCCGAAGCGATCAAATGAGACAGCTTGGCGGCTCCGCCAGCGACGACCAACCCGTCCTGGACCGATACGCCCGCAAATTCCGCCGCCGTCAGATGGATGACCAATCCAGGTACCCCCTGACCGGAAACCAACAGGTTCGAGCCGCCACCTAAAAGGCGTACCGGCATATCCTCCTCTTGGCAGCGCCGGACCAAACCCAACAATTCATCCAGATTGGTCGGTTCGGCGAAGTATTGGGCAGCTCCGCCCAGTCGCAGCCAAGTGTACTTGGCCAACAGTTCACCCTCGCGGACAATGTGCTCGAATCCTGTCTGGAACCCCATGCTTGCCTTTCCGAGTCAGCGGAGGGTCAAGAGAAATCGTTTTGCCGATGATCATAGAACCCAACACGCCCGCTGTCAATGGAAATCAGCCCGCCATTCAACGCGAAATCGGCGGTCGATCCCGAACCGAACTGGCATACCGCTGCGACCAGCCGTCCATCACTGCCCACGATCCCCATGACTACCGTGTATCGGTGGGAACGAAAACGGAAAAGAACAAGACGCCGGCCATGGGGATCCGATGACCGGCGTCTTGCGTCCGCAGGCAAGGAATCGAACATGCAGCGATCAAAACGTGATCACCATGTCGACCCCTAACGTCAGTTGATCATCCCTGTCTCCGTTGCCGAAAGGCCGAAGTGGCTTCGAAGGATCGATACCCTCGAACAAGCTGTTTTCGCCATTGTACCAGTCGTAGCGGATCTCGGGTCGGAATAACAGATTCCCGTGCGGTCGCCAGTTCAAGCCGAGGGTCAATCCGTAAAAGTCCCCGGCGTAACCGGCACCGTCCCAGGCTGCGACGCCATCGATATTGCCGGGACCAGCGATCCGAACTCCATCGTCGTCCCGCATCCATTCGGCTCGCAGATTCGCGCTCAGACGCGGATTGATCTGGTACAGCAGGTACTGGTTCAATCCGTACCATTGAGCATCGCCACCGCCCAATTCCATCGGCAAACCCGTCTCGTAACCCAGATTGTGTACCATCACGTAACGCAGTCGCTGGGTCAATTGCCGCTGAACGACCAGACTGTAGACGAATCGATTGTCGTTGTTGGCATCAAACACCGGCATGAAACTCTGGCGACCGCTGGACAAAGCGTACGCCACGGAAGTCTTCTGATCCAGACTGTTCCATCGAACGCCCGCCATGATGTCCCAGTCATTGTTGTAATCCTCGAACATCATCCAACCGCGGTGCAACCCGGCCTGGAGCGACCACTGGTCGTTCATCTTCCAATCGGCCAGCGCACCGGTCACCAGCAGCGGGACCGTATAGCCGTAGCTGTAGGAGTGCGAATAGAACGGGTTGGGCGGTGCCGGAATGTATTCATAATCCAGGATCGCAGCGAAATGGCCCAGCTTGACGGACAGATCGTTGTACGCCACTTCCAGATAGAACTGAGGCAGTACCAATCCGTAACGTTGATCGTTCAGGCCGTTAATGCGATCTTCCAAACCGTGATTGATCCCGAAGCGCCAGTCGGTTCCGTAGACCATATCGATGCGGCCGCCGATGGCCCATCCGCATCCGCCCGTATCGGCGGGCCGATTCAGGTACAACCACAACTGATTCATCTGGTATTCGCTGTCCAGATCATTGGTCGCCACCGGGCCATTGAAGCCGCTGTCCGGATTCCGATGGTTGTACGTGATCCCATGCTGAATCCATCCCCCAACATCGACCCCCATGCGATTCAGCAGCGGGGGCTGAGGCATCTTCCAGGGGTCTCCCAGGCAACGGCAACGTGCGCCCACGCAGTCCAAGCAGCCATCTTTGACTCCCGCTTCCTTCAGCAGATCAGCGACCGATGGGATCGGTGCTTCGGACACCTTGGGCATCAAGTCCGGTGCCACCAACGGATCGGATATCACTGGCGGCGGCTGGCGTGTTGCCGGTAGATCGCTGGGCGAGGCCTCGATCTGGTTATCGCCGGTCGGACCGGTCGGAAGTGTCTCGTCCTGTTGGACGATCACCAGAGTCGACCGAGCCACCTGGTCGCTTGCATCCGACCAGCCTGCTATGGTTAACATCCCAAACGACAATGTCCACGCAGAGAGTTTCCATGCCTTCATCGTTTTTCCATCCGTGGTTTTCTGAGACATCCGATCGAATCCTGTCCGTAGCAGATTCCTTGCACTGGACGACTGTGGCCATCGATCCAAGAACCGAAGTCCGGGGGCAACTTCGTTCCGCTTCTATCCCCACTTTTCGGAGACCATTTCTAACGAGTTCACCCAATCTGACAGCCGTTCTAATTGTTCCGGCTACCCCCGTTCCGGAGTTGACACTCGTATCGATTGCACCCGTTTCAACGATGTCAACGTTGCGTTTGACCCCCACCACGAAGGATGTCCCAGTAGGCCCCCCGAAGACCAGTAGCAATGGCATCCAGCAGTACGCTATTGTGGCTATAATTATGGTCGCCTGTTTGGGTTGAAATGGTTCGATCGAGATGATCCTCTGGGGGAAAGAATCGAGGATCATCCCCGATCAGCTCGCGCACGAGCCGCGCGGGATGGTCACCGAGATGGCGAGAGAGGTAGAACACCGGTTGCAGAAGATCGACAGGACCGTTTCCCGGCCGACGCACGTGAGGATTAGTTTCGAGGGATCCTGCCGCCTGAACGAGGGTCGCCAGCGGGGTCCCGGGGTAGATCCGTAAACCCAGCGCGGCTCCCGCGCAATCGGCGTCGATTTCTTTGAAAGCCGCGATGGTTTCGGCGACGGTTTCCGGCGTTTCCCCGGGGCCGCCCAACAGCATGTCCAGCATGACGGTGATCCCGTTCTGCCGACACACGCGCACCGCGTGTTCCAGGTCTTTGCGGCGGTGCGAATGAGCGTAGTTGGCCAGCATGGTGGGGTGCGCCGAGTCGCTGGTAAAGTTGATTCCCACGCATCCCGCTTGCCGCATGCGTCGGATCAGTGATGCGGGCAGCGGGGTAACGGCCATGTAGGCGTACCAGCGTACCGCCCGGCCCAATCCGCGTGCAATCAACGCATCGCAAACTTGCTGGGCGTGGTCCACCGGCAAGTTGAATTCGGCGTCACACAGATGGATCACATCGATGCCAGATGCCAGAAGATGGGCGAACTCGTCGGCTACTTCGTCGGGTGGCCGACAGCGATACGATCTGCCTTTGGCGACGGGGTCCGCACAATAGATACAACGGCGGCGGCAGCCCCGTTTCGTCTCGATGCCGATCTGCCCGCCCAGGCGAAAATAAGTAGCGTTGTCGACCAGGTCTCGGTGCGAAGACACGGAGACTCGGCGAGGCCAGGCGGGTGGATTCGCGATGACTTGGCCACCACGCTTGAAAAGCAAACCGTCGACAAGCTCCCAACAACGCTTGCCGCCGATCTGATCCAGCAACTGGATCAAGGCTTGTTCTCCATCGCCATGAATGCCGAAATCGGCTCCGCTGCATTCGAGCAACCGTTGTGGAAACAGGGAATACCCGACTCCTCCCAAGACGATCGGCGCATCGGTCCGACGGCGAACCGCAGCCACATCGTCCAGGAAGGTGGGCAGGAAGGATTGGCAACTGGACCAGAAGCAGTCGTCGACGTTGCGCAGCGTCAGCCCAACCAAGTCGGGACGGTGCGAGGCAAAGTAACGATCCAGTTCGCTTTCGGCATCTTCGGCCAGACATAGATCGATCCAACCGACCTGGATGCCGGCAGCCTGTACCGCAGCCGCGATGTAATCTAACCCGACCGGTGCGATCGGCGGATGCATCCGATTGGTGTTGATCAGCGTCAGTAACATCATGGCTCCAGCCGGATCGTTTCGATAACCACATCGACGTCCGAACGCATGACAGGGTCGAACCGCAGGGCGGTGATGGCGCCGCGCCAACGCCGCGAATCGGTCAAATCCACACGATACTCGTGGACGTTGCCGTCACCGATTACCGGAAAGCGAACGCTGTTCGCTTCGCTGACCGGCGTGATGGTCGTCGCCCAGAACAGTTGCGCCACGTCGTCCTGCGAGCTGCTCATCCGCACGACAAGCTGCTGATATTCATCCGCGGCGAAACGAACCCCCGGGGCATGCAGGATCGGATCGTTGCCCACCGATCGGCCTTGCAATCCGCGCTCGGTCATTTCGATCTGTAAGGCTCCGTTGGGACGCCAGCCCTGCAGACCGGCCTGGGTATCAAACTGCCACGCTGTCTTTCGCGGGTCGGCTGGCAAGTCGTACGGCCCGCGTCCGACATCGGCGGGCACCAGGCTGGGTGGCCAATCACCCGGTGGGCAAAACGCCTGACGCAATTGTTCCAAATCCGCGAACCCGTGCTCTGCATACGGTTCGATATAGCTGCCCTCGCCCCACTCGTTCCATGGTCCGATGGCGACGATCCGTTTGTCGTTCTGTCTTGCATACTGAGCTGCCAGACGGCAGAGTTGCCCGAACAATTCGGGCGTCCGCCCGTGGATCACCCGCGCCTGTTGGCCGTGCCACGGTTGTGAGGCCCAGCCGGTGTCGACGATCGGGATGTACTCCAGCCCCGACGCCCTTTCGTCGGCCAGGCGCCAGAACTCGGGGCCCGTCTGAACCACGCGAGAGAAGGAAAATTGGTTGCTTCCAGCCCGCGATTCGGCCAGATAGAACCCGTGATACGAAGTGAAGGCTTCATAACCTTCATTCACTAGCTGGGCGCACTGAGCGGCCGATTCGTGGGAGCTGATCGCGACAAAATAGATGCCCTTGTATCCCGCATCGCGAGCCATCTGCTGAGACATGGCGTATAGCTCGGCGGCTGCCTGGCTGCCGCCCACGTCGTTGCGGATGTTGGCCGGCGCCCAGATGAACACCGCCGGTCGGTCGTCGATGCGGTAGTACTGGTCCATCGAGAAGTAGTGGTCGATCCAGTACTGTGTCACGCGACGCCAATCTTCGCGGCAGTGCGAACCGGGCGCGTTGTGGTTGGCCCACATGATGGCCCACTGCAGATGATGGCGGAACCGGGCTTGCGCGTACGCCTGATGCAACCAATGCTCCAAGATCCGGTTGCCCCGGTCCCAATACCAGTCGACCATAAAGAACCGTACGCCGTGTTCCACCGCCCACTTGATCTGCCAATCGGCGCATTCCGGGTCAGCTTCGTCGTACCAGCCCAGCACCGGTTTGCGCTCAGGATAATCCAGGATCGGTTCCCAACGAGACCAGGTGTCCCAGCCGGGAAAGTAGTACACGCCGATGTCCAGATCCGAACGCACCGGCTGCGGCGGGGGGATGTAGTCGGATACCTCGACCTGCGGCGATGGGGTGATGTCGATCGACGCCGATCGTTCGATCGTCGGCCTCTTGTCCTGACGGGGTTCATCGAGCGAAGGGCCATCTTCCCCACGCGGTTCGTCAAGATCGGCATCGTCGATCTGCACCGCCAGCCGCAAGGAGATCGTGCTTGGATCGGACGCGATCACTTGCCAGTGGAGCGATTCGGGAAAGTAACGATCGATCTGATCGACGTGTTGTACCAAATCGCTCAGCACCTGAACGCCCTCGGGCGCTTTCAGGGTGGCGGAGACCGACCGGGCAGTCCGGCCGCCATGGTCCCTCAGCAGCGCCGTTACCTCGAAAGGCCGACCGGCCCGTTGAACGCCTGCGGTGCTGCCGAAGTACTCGACACGCAGTTGAGCCGGCCCAGTGGGCTCGGACGATAAGCGGATCGACTCGATCTGCACCCGGGCTGCCGGTTGATCGCTGGGCTGGATGCCCAGCATCACGACCGTATCCTGCCATCTTTCCAGGGATGCCATGTCCAGATGATAGGTATGCATCCGGCCATCCGCGACGATGGGAATATCCAGGGTGTCGTAACCCAACGTGCTGGCTCGAACGCAGAACACACGACATCGCTGGCCCGCGTCGACGGCCATGCGGATCGCCAAGAAGGACAAATCATCGGCCGGAATTTGCAGAGAAGGACTGATCAGCCACGAATCACCGTCGCCGACCTGGAATCCTAAACCGTCCGGTTCCACTGACGTGGGTGCCATGCTGGGCCAAGTCGCCCATCCGAGCGTGCTATCCCGAAAATCCCAGCGGGTGGCCGGGGACACCGGTTGCGGTGCGTCCAGCACGCGGATGTGGGCGATTTCAAAGCGTTCGACCGACGGCGGATCCAATCGCAAGCGGACGATTTGTCCCCCTGCGTGCCAGAACGGCAGGATTTGGTAATCCTGGAATTCGTCGCTCGCTTGGACCGCGAACGAGACGGCTTTCTCCTGGCTGAATCCACCGAATTTTCCTTCTAGCGTTTCTGTCCAAAACAGCTCGCCCCTGCCCTCCTGCGACGATCGCATCCGCACTTCGACCCATTGCGTAGGTCGAGCGGGTATTTCGAACACGGGCCCCATCAGGATCGGATCCCAGTCCGTCGCCCGGCCGCTCAACCCGTCGTCGCGTACCGCCACGTCCGCCACATGGCCGCCCGGGACCCAGCCGAGTAGATTTCCCGCTTGATCGAATCGCCATTCGATCATCACCTGCGGTGCGCTCTCGGAATCGTGCGGCTCAGCGCCAAAACACCGCTCGGATCCCCACAGCATTAAGAATACGACAACGCCCATGCTTATCCGGCTGATCATGGCTTTACTCCCAGACTGGCCAAAGGCTAAGAGGCGGTAACAAGACTGTTCGGCGCGGGTCTCTGACCCCGCCGAAACCGCCGACCGTAGGTCTCCCAGGCCAGTTTTGTTACCGCCTCTAAGGACCGGCAAAACAATCACGGTCGAGTTTGCTTCGGTGGCACGCGACGCGAACGGGGTCGGGAGTCGTTTTCGGGAAACGACCAACCATGTGGAAAACGCTTTCTTCGAAAACGACTCCCGACCCCTTGCGCGAAACACGACACTTATTCATTTTCCGGCACGAAGAACCCAACAACCTTGGTTTTTACCGCATCCCCATTCCTTCGGCAATCCGTCCTTCTTTTTATGCAACCATGGAGCTGACCGTTGCCCGGTGCGTTTTCGTGGTATACGATTTGTGGATCATTCATCAAGGGAGCACTACGAGTATGACGATCGATCCGAACACACCCGAACTGCTGACGTCCGTGCCCAATAACATCCAGGCCGCCGCGATCGTCAACGCGTTGGCCGATCGCGGCATTCAGGCCACCATGACCGGCACCTACACCAGCGGCTTTCAAGCCCAGGCCCCCGGTTGGGTCAGCATCGTCGTGCGCAAAATGGACCTCGATGCGGCCAAGCAGGCGCTCGCCGATCTGAAACCGGACACGAGCGACGTCGACTGGCCAGAATTTGACGTCGATCAGGCCGACGATTCCTGAGCCCCAGTCAAGCACCCTGACAACGAACCGCGGCGAAATGGGACATGGTAAGCGTCGGAAAGGGGTCGGGAGTCGTTTTCGGGCAAGCTCGTTTCCACATGGTTGGTCGTTGCCCGAAAACGACTCCCGACCCCGCTGCGTTCCAGCCGGTTCCGGAGGTTGGAGTTCACGGGTCATCGTGTCCCCGGCTCAGCTCACGTGCACCGACACGATAAATCGTGAACTCCAGCGCAAGGGGTCGGGAGTCGTTTTCGGAGAAAGCGTGTTCCACATGGTCGGTCGTTGCCCGAAAACGACTCCCGACCCCGCCCGCGTCAACCGTGCAAGGCTACCTTGATTGACAAGAAACTCCTGGCCGATGCTTACAACGTGATTCGACGAACACCATCGTCACACCTGGTCGGGCAGTTCGTAGCCATTGCGCCGGGGCCGGTCGAGGAACTGATTGGCTTCCGGGCTGTTGGTGAACCGTTCGTTGACCGCGTCCCACTTCAACCGCTGTCCGGTTTCGCCGGTCACTTGACTCACCCAGCGAGCGATGTTCATCAGATGGCAGACCGTGGCCGATCGATGACCGACCTCGACGTTGGCTACCGGGTCGCGGCGTTCCTTGATGCACTGCAGCCAGTCGTTGTGATGGTTGGTGCTGCGATACAGTTGAACTTCGGGGTCGCTGAGCGGCTCGGCGGCCAGCTCGGCCGGATCGGATTGGAAGCGGCCGCGTGTGACGGTGATGCTGCCTTCTTCTCCGACGAATCGCACGCCGCTGTTGCCCGGGCCTCCGCTTAACTGCATGACGATATCCCCCGGATATCTCATGAAGACTTGCGGTGCATTGACGCCGCGATGCCGACCACCGGGCGCTTCGGGCGTACTGTCCAGCGGCGTGAACGGCTCGCCCTCGGTCCACACTTCCTCGGGGCCGCTGTCATCCATGCCCAGACCCCATTGAGCCATATCGAGACCGTGGCTGCCCCAGTCGGTGACTTCGCCGCCGGAGAACGGACGGATGGAAACCCAACTGGGGTTGCTGCGGTTGTCCCAGATGACAAAGTTGAAGGGCGGCGGTTCCGCCGCCCCGCACCACCGATCCCAATCCAAGCCCTCGGGGATCTCTTCTCGAGGCCACACCGGTTCCATGGGGCTGTGGTAGTTCGAGGCGAATACGTGCGTCAGCTTGCCGATGGCTCCGTTGCGGACGTGCATGCAGCCGTTGTACTCGTGCGAACCCGATCGCTGCTGGCTGCCGGTCTGTAGCACGCGATCGTACTTGCGGACGGCCTGGACAACGCGACGGCCTTCCAGGATCGAGTAGGTCAGCGGTTTTTCGCAGTAGATGTCCTTGCCCGCTTGGGCTGCGTGGATGCAGTTCAACGCGTGCCATCCGTGCGGCGTGGCGATGATGACCGCGTCGATGTCCTTCTGGTCCAGCAATTGACGATAATCCTGGTAGACAAGCTTGGCACCGACCGATTCGGCAACTTGTTCAGCGCGAGGCAGGTAGACGTCCGAGATGGCGGCGATGTCGCACGATCGGGCGAACGAGCGCACCAGGCCGCTGCCCATGTTTCCCACGCCGATCCCGCCCAACACGATGCGCTCGTTGGCGCCTCGAGCCGTCGCGGGCAGGATCCATGGTGCCGCCATCGCTGCCGCGCCGGTGGCGACGCCGACTCGCAAAAAGTTTCGCCGATTGGTTTTCGAACTCACAACGGTTCCTCCTCGCGCTGGAACAATCCGATCATGCCTTTCCAACAGACTTCGGCCGGCACGGTACCGGCCGATCGTCTACAACCGTCCCTAATCTATCACGCCAGGGCCTACGCCGCAAACAAGCGTAGAAAAAGGGGTCGGACCCCTTTTGTGCAAAGCACCCTACGGGCCGTTCCGGCAAAAGGGGTCCGACCCCTTTTTCTTCGCGTCTAAACCAACTGCTCGCGGTTCTCGACGATCTTGATGATCGCCTTGGCGATGTCATCCATGTCCTCCTTGGTCCCCAGCAGGACTCGTTGGCTGAAACATACCGCCTCGCTGCACAGTCGATCGTTATCGGGGCATTCGATCTGCGCCCGGCAGTGGTCCAACTGTTCCGGCGAGTACATTCGCGTGAAGTTTCGCGAGCTGAGCGTATGTTCCATGAACGGCGCCTTGTTCAGCCGCCCGTAGCCGCCCGTGCACGGAATGCCCTCGGCTCGCAACGCCGTCAGGAATCGATCGCGAGGAACGCCGTTGAACTCGGCCGCCACATAGCGCAGCGGGTACAGGTGATAAGCGGCCCGATCGACGCCCTGGTACAACCGGTGCGGGTAGATCCCGGGAATCCCCTGCAGTTTGGACGTCAGGTACGTGGCGTTTTCCCAACGCCGCTGAGTCTGCTGTTCCAATCGCTGCATCTGAGCCAATAGGATGGCCGCCTGGAACTCGGTCATCCGGCATTTCGAACCCAGGCGAGGTCCGCCGCGTCCGAAATCGTGATACGACACGGCTCGGTCCATCACCTGATCATCATCGCCCGTGATGGCGCCGCCCTCGCCGCAGGTCAGGTGCTTGGAATTCTGGAAGCTGAAGCACCCCAGATCGCCCAGCGTCCCGCACTTCTTCCCGCCGATCTCCGCCAGCCAAGCCTGGCAGGCGTCCTCGACGACCAGCAGATCATGCTTCTTGGCGATCGCGTTGATCCTGGTCATATCGCAGGGCAAGCCGTAGATATGCACCGGCAGGATGGCTCGCGTGTTGGGCGTGATCTTCTCTTCCAGCTTGTCGGGGTTGACCAGGAAGGTTTCCGGGTCCGTGTCGACCATGATCGGCAGCGCGCCGGACAGGAAGATGACGCTGATCGAGGCCACGAACGTATAGGGACCCACCAGCACCTCGTCGCCCACACCGATGTCCAGGGCATTCAGTGCCGTGATCAACGCGGTGGTTCCATGGGTGGTCGCCAGGCAGCGTTTGGCACCCAGCAACTGAGCATACTGCTGTTCGAACTGCGACACGACCTTGGCCCGAGACCAGACACCACTGCGCAGCACGGACAGCACCAGTTGCTCGTCGCGTTGCGGATCCCAAACCGGCCAACCGGGGAACCCTTGGGTGCGTATGGGCGTACCACCGCGTACCGCCAGCTTGCTGGCCGTACGGTGTGCGGCGGCCGGAGCGGTCATGGCCGGAGCGGTCGCGGCAGCCAACGTTCCGGCGGATGTGGCGGCGACGAACTGTCGCCGATTGTAGGGCTTGCTTTCCATCTTTCGATCCTTTCAAGTTCATGCGAAGGGAAACGAGACGACGGGCAGGTCGCCCCGCACCTGTTGTTCGTCGTTCAAACCGCGAAGTGCTCTGCGACCTTGCGGATAGACTGGGCGACCTGCAGGATGTAGTCTTCGGTCATATTCTCGTTGATCGTCACCCGGATCATGTCCGCCAGGATGGCCTCGGCTTCCGCGCACTGATGCGTGGAGAAATCCATCTCGGTCAGCCCGAATTCCTTGACGGGCCATCGGCCGGCGATGAATCCGTGTTCCCGAAAGACGGGTTCTCCGTACAGCGGCACCCCGATATAGCCACCCGACGCCGGGGCCCCCTCGGCTCGCAGCGTCCTGGCGAAATCATCCCGGTTGATCCGGAAGGCATCCGGGTGGACGCGGAACATGTAGAACCAGTACACGGCTCGATCTTCCGGGTGCACTTCGTGGGGGACGATGCCGGGAATATCCGCGATGTGCTCGGTCAACAGATTTCCCAGCCGGGCGCGTTGGGCGGCGATCTGCTCCAGCCGCGTCAATTGGCCAGCCACCACGGCCGCTTGCGGCTCGCTCATCCGATAATTGGTAGCAAACGCACGGAACCCACCGCCTTCGCGCGTGACGCCTCGAGCGGCTCCTTTGTCGCCGAAACGCTGCAGCAGCGGTCCAAACCGGTCATCGCCACTGGCCACCACCCCGCCATCACCGCAGGTGACATGCTTGGAATTCTGCAGCGAAAAACAAGCGAAATGCCCCACGGTCCCGATCGGTCGCCCTCGCGATCGAGCCCCCCAGGCCTGGCAGCAGTCCTCGATGACGATCAGATCGTGCTCTTCGGCGATCGCCATGATCGCGTCCATGTCGCAGGGATTGCCCGTCAGGTGGACGGGGATGATGGCTTTCGTCTTGGGCGTGATCCTCCGCCGCACGTCCTCGATGTCCAGGTTGCAGTGCCCGGCTCCGACGTCTGCAAAGACCGGCACCGCTCCTTGGTACAGCACGCCGATCACGGTGCCGATATCGGTGATCGGCGAGGTGATGACTTCATCGCCCAGTCCGATGCCCGCCGCAGCGACGGCGATATGAATCGCCGCGGTGCCGGACGAGCACGTGTGGACATATTCCAGCGGGCAATACTCGCGAAACCGCTCGATCAACAGCTTGGTCTGCGGCCCACCCCAGTAGAACAACGTGTTCTGACGCAGCATCGCTTCCAACTGCTCCCGCTCGGGATCGCCCCAACGAGGCGTGTAGGACACCGACTGCTGGACGGCCTTGTCGCCGCCATGGATGGCCAGCTTCGAGCCCTCCGGCTGGGCTGCTGCTGCCTGAGAAGCATGGACCGCGCCGGCCATCAGCAACCCGGATGAGCCTGCGACGAACTGCCGCCGATTGATGTTGGGTACGTTAGACATGCTCGAAAATCCTCCCGTGTCAGTCCGGTATCAGAAATCAGATGGCGATGATGCCGATCGCACCACGATCTATGCCGTATGCATTGCCAGATACACCTTGCGGATCGCGGCGATCACATCGTCCACGTCCTGCTCGGTGTACCCGGGTCCGATGGTTACGCCGCCGTAACGGTTGATGATGTCGATCGTCCGCGGACAGCATTCGGCGCCGTAGCGGATCGATTTGCCCTCGGGTGTATTGAACGACGGCCAATCGGGATGGACCGTGGATTTATTGGCGATCCGCGAGCTGACCGGCAGGATCACCGACCCGGCCGGTCCGTTGGCGGAGATCCCTTCGGCTCGAACCGCGCGCAGGAACCGATCACGGCGGTCCCGATCGCCCCAATCCAAGAAGACCCGCATCCCCAGATCGCCCTCGATATCGCCCGATCGGCGCAGCTTCAGGTCGGGCAGGTCCGCGATGCCCTCGCGAACCTGCTTGGCGTTGGCGCGAAGCGAAGAACAGATGGTCTCCAGTTTGCGGAGCTGGCCGCACAGCACGGCCGCCGTGAACTCGTTCATGCGGAAATTGCACGAGGCGAAACTGGCCAGCACGCCGCTGCCGATCGAATCGTTGTACGCTCGGCCGGTGACCCCTACATCGTGGAATCGTACCGCGCGTTCGTACAGCGTGGGGTCGTTGGTCGTGACGGCCCCGCCCTCGCCGGAGGTGATCGTCTTGCTCAACTGAAAACTATTGATGCCGATATCGCCGATCGTGCCGACATACTTCCCCTGGTATTGGCCGCCGGCACACTGCGCACAATCTTCCAGAACTCGCAGATCGTGCTTCCGAGCGACCGCCAGGATCGCATCCATGTCGCAAGGACAGCCTTCCAGATGAGCCGCGATGATGGCTTTGGTCCGCGGCGTGATGTGCCGCTCGATATCCGCCGGGTCGATGTTGAACGAATCATCGATCTCGGCAAACACCGGCAGCGCACCGGCCAACACGATCACGTCATAGTCGGCGTACCAGTTCCAGGCGGGCAGGATCACCTCGTCGCCCGGTCCCACTTCCAAAGCCGCCATGGCCGTGTACAGGGCGGTGGTCCCCGACGTGACGGCCAGCGCGAATTTCGCGCCGATGTGCGATGCGTAGTCTCGTTCGAACTGGACGACCTTGCCACCGGCGCGTCGGAACGGGGACCGCGAACGCAAGACGGCCAACAGTTCCTGCTCCTCGACTTCGTCGTAGAACATGGTTCCATACGGCCCCGAGCCCAACATGCTGGATCGCACGGGCGTTCCCCCGTCGATCGCCAGTTGTTGTGAAGCAGCGGCCGAAACATTTCCCAGCGCACTGCTATTTCCAAGCAGCGCCGACGTGGCGCCTACAGCGCCCACCGCCTCGATGAACTCGCGACGATTCTTCTTGCGGTCGGTCATCGAACACCCCTTTCCATCGATCGTAGTACCACGGCGTAGAAAAAGGGGTCGGACCCCTTTTGTGCGAAGCACCCTACGGGCCGTTCCGGCAAAAGGGGTCCGACCCCTTTTTCTACGCGGCAGCGATGCGAAAAGCGGGCTCAGAGGGGCATCGCCCACGGAATCCGATGCCGGACCGAGCACGCAACCACCAAACACGCATCGTACCACCGCCAGTTCCTGCAAGTCAACCGCCCAAGTAGGGAGGCAGGCCGGGATCAGCCGCCGAAGGCGCAGCCGCCCGAGCCGCATTGCGGCAGGCCGCAAGTGCCGGCCGCAGGGCTGGGACACATCGGCAAAGAATCGCTGCTGGCCATATGAGCGGCCGGGACGCTCAACTGCTTTTCCAGCCGATGACTGCCACATTCAGGGCACTGTGGCTGATGATCGCCTCGAATCAGTAACTCGAATTCGCTGTGGCACTGGTTGCAACTATACTCGTACAAAGGCATGATAAGAGACTCCTTGATGAAATTATGGTCAAAATCTTCGTCAGTATTTTAGCGGGCCATCTGGCTTTGCGATAGGCAATTTTACCGCAGGAGGCCGAAGGATGGATGGGTTCCCATCGCTGGATGCGATTCGACTGACACGCGAACAAGTTCGACAGGTCGATCGGATCGCGATCGAAGAATATGAAATCCCCGGAATGGTGTTGATGGAAAACGCCGGTCGCGGCTGCGTGGATCTCCTCCAGTCGCTGGGGATCGGCGGCCCCGTGGCGATCTGCTGCGGGCCAGGCAACAACGGAGGCGATGGGTTCGTGATCGCTCGTCATCTTCAGTTGCGGGGCTTTGAATCACGCATTTTGCTGGTCGGCATCCCCGATCGATTGCGAGGGGATGCCGAGGCGAATTTCCGCATCGTGCAGCATTGCGACATTCCCGTGACCCTGCTGTCTTCGTGGGATCGCCCGACGGTGGACGGTATCCTGCAGGATGCGGACTGGATCGTCGATGCCTTGTTGGGGACCGGAGCTTCCGGCGAACCCCGATCGCCACTCGATCAACTGATCCCCCACCTGAATCAATTCCCGGCTCGCCGATTGGCCGTCGACATGCCCAGCGGGTTGGACTGCGATTCAGGATCGCCCGCCAGCAATACATTCCGAGCAGATCATACCTGCACCTTCGTGGCGTCGAAGGTGGGATTCGATGCCGCAGCGGCCAAAGCGTATCTGGGCGACGTGCACGTGTTGGATATCGGCGCACCGCGACGCATCATCGACAAACTGCTCACCTCGTCCGCCGATTTCACCAAGAGCTAAGGATCGGCAGATGAATTACTGTCGCGTTTTGCGGAAGGGGTCGGGGGTGGTTTTAGGGGCAACCCCGTTAGAAGTTGGTGATAGTAGCCCCCAAAAGACAACCCCCCCCCATAGGGCGGGGGTGTTACAAAACGAA
>REEF01000564.1 GCA_007695205.1 Planctomycetaceae bacterium | reverse complement strand
CAACAACAGCCCGTTGCGGACGGCGATGCCGCACAGCGAGATGAAACCGACCATCACCGCGACGGTCAAGGTCTGGTAGGTAATCCGTGACTTCCCGCTTTGAACACAAGAGTCCCGATTTTCGGCCCGTTCAAACTGAATCGTCAGATCATGAGGGTTCTGACTGGCCAGTTGCTCGAGGACCGCGATCGCTTGCTGCTTGGCGGTGTCGGCCGCCGGCTGATCGCCGTTGGCCCAGGCAAACGGCAGAAGGCTGCGGTGGCAGCGGGCCAGGGCCAGCCTATCAGGAAATGCAACGGACGCTGAGACACCTCGACAGCGCACGCCAGTCGCTGTTGACGCACGTCGCAAGCGGCGTTGCAGAAACGGCAAACGAACCTGCACATGACTATCGGCAAGACGCCTTGTGTTTATGGAAGTGACGGATCACCATCGTCAATACGCCATAGCCGTATTTTTCTCCAAAGTGGGATTTCGCCTCCGCCACGGCGGCCTCCGGTTGGGTCTGCAGGAACTGCAGAATGTCGGTGACCGTCTCCCGATCGAGCACCGAATAGATGTCCAGTTCACCGAGGCCGATGAAATGGGATAAATGTCCTTCGATCGTGCTGCGTGCGAGATGACGCTCCGCGGCAATCTCGTCCACATTCTTGCCAGCTCGAAATAATTCCAAGCTGTGTCGCTGGGTCTCCGAGGTGCGGGGTTGCGGACGTGCCGGCGTGGTGGTTGGGTTCTCGGGGAGTTGTTGCTCCGCGCAGTATTGCTGGATCAATTCGCTGAGTTCTTTGCCATACCGCCGCAGTCGCGCCTTCCCGATCCCAGTAATTTCGCGGAGCTGGGCGTTATTCGTCGGCAGATAGGTCACCAATTCCCGCAGCGTAGCATTCGGAAGTATTTCCCACGGCGCCCTGCCATTTTCCTGAGACGTTTGATCGCGCCACTGCAGCAGATGACCATACAGCGTCGGGTGCGGTACTCCTTTCGGCACGACCAGCGGATTGCGCGAGGACGTGGGAAAAGTCTGCGCGAACTCAAGCTCCGCGTTGACTTTCGCGCGGTTGTAGGCTTCGGTGGTGAAGCCGCCGCCGCAGGCAGCAAAACAGGCGAGTTTCGCAAAAAACGCGAACTGGAGCGATCGCAGTTCAGACGCAAGCGCCTCGCCGACCGCCTGATTGTCGGACACCGTGGAAATCGCGCTCGCAGCCTGCAAGAGCCCCGTGATTTTCTCTGTGAAATACACGCTCGCTCTTTGAACGCGCACCTGCAATGAGTCATTGGCCTCGGGCATGGCGTCTTGACCGAGGTATTCGGCAAGCTGCGGCGAAAACTTCCCGGCAACCTCGAACAACTGCGTCTCTGCTTGCTGGGCAAGCGTTTGCACCTGCAGCAGCGTCGGAGGTGGCAGCGTTTTCACGTGCTGGGCGTACGTGAAGCATAGTTTCTCCAGTCCGTTTTCGATCGAGTCGAAACAAAACAGCTCACGCAGAAGAGACGCCTGGAATTCCCGTTTGGCTTGCTGCAATTGCGACTCACCGGGAGTAAGACGTTCAGCGTCCCGGCTGAAACTTCGTACCACGGGATCGGTTTTCACACTCGAACCGCTGATTCGGGACCGCAATACGATCCCTTCAAAACTCTTGCAGCGGCTAAGCGCGACATAGACCTGCCCGTGGGCAAAGGCGGCTTGGGCATCAACAATCGCTCGCTCGAAAGTCAACCCCTGGCTCTTGTGGATCGTGATGGCCCAGGCGAGCTTGAGTGGATACTGGATAAACATGCCCACAACCTGCTCGTCGATTTGTTTCGTTTTCTCGTTCAGTGAGTATTTCACGTTTTTCCATTCGGCGGGCTCGACGGCGATGGTGGTCGCATCCCCTGGGCAACGCACGAAGATCAGATCGTCTTCGATGTGTGCAATCCGACCGATTTTGCCATTGAAGTACCGGCGTTCGGGTTGCAGGTCGTTCTTGATGAACATAACCTGAGCGCCCTTCTTGAACTCCAGGGTCTGGTCCGTCGGATAGGAGCTCGCTGGAAACTCGCCCTCGATCTGTGCCTGGAAAACATGCCGTGACGTCGAAAGCTGCTTGAGGTTCCCGGCATTGATTTCGTGCGCGGCTGCATTGGTCGCCGTCAGCGTGATGTAGGCGTCCTTATGGGACGGCTGGAAATTCGCGACAAAGCGGCTGTTGAGTTTCCGTAGCGACTGCTCGTCCAAGCAGTTGTCCCGCACCTTGTTCAGTAGAGCAATAAACTCAGGGTCGGACTGGCGGTAGATGTGTTTCAGTTCAATCGAAATGTAGTCGGTCTGCCCGAGCGCGCGGCTGCCGAAAAAATAGGGCGTACCGTAGAACCGATTCAAGACGTCCCAGTCTTCCTGTTTCACGACTGGTGGCAGTTGGTGCAGATCGCCGATCATCAGCAATTGCACTCCGCCAAACGGTCGATGGGGGTCGCGATAGCGGCGTAAGACATCATCGACGGCGTCGAGTAAGTCCGCGCGGACCATGCTGATCTCGTCGATCACGAGCAGGTCGATGCTGCGGATCAGTTGGATCTTCTGGCGCGAGAAACGGCGTTGTTGGCTGTTCTCGCTGCGCTGAACGCCTGGCAGATGGATACCAAACGGCAGTTGAAACAGCGAGTGGATGGTCATGCCGCCGGCATTGATGGCGGCGACACCCGTGGGTGCGACGACGGCCAGACGCTTCCGACCGTCGGCCTTGATTTGGTGCAGGAAAGTGGTCTTGCCGCTACCTGCTTTTCCGGTCAGAAAAAGACTCTTGTCCGTATTGCGAACGTAGTCGAACGCAAGTTCAAGCTGCGGGTTGGTCTGCAGGTTCATCGATACGCCTCCCCTCGCATGAAAACGGAGCCTTAATTCCATGAATGGCCCGCCGCAGTTTCTCCAGTCGAGTTTTCATCGTTCACGATCAATCCTCCTGCGTATCCGTAGCCCGCAGCCGCCGAACGCGGGTTTCATGGAGACCTTCCTGCGGGGTGATTCTCGGATCAGTTCTGCTGCTTCCTCATGCAGCATTTTTTGCGATTCTTCCCACTTCCGCACGGGCAAGGATCGTTCCTGCCGACTCGGTTCACTCCCGCATCGGTGCGGCTGTCCGCCAGGACCATGTCCTTCAACCACCGGGCGACGGCGTAGGCTTCGTGCTGGTCTACGGTATGCTTCTCCGCAGAATACCTTTTCTGCACCATGGATGGGAAGCCCACGGCTAAGCACCGTTCGGGAACAAACTCGTGATCAGCCCAACCGGGGCTTCATTCCGTCCTTGGCTTGGCTTGTGGATTGATGGGTTGCAGGATCACGGTGAACGTGGTGCCGTGGTTCAGGGTTGATCGGACTTGAATGCGGCCGTCCATTTCGGCGATCAGCATGCGGCACAGGGCCAGCCCCAAACCGGTACCGCCGCTTTCGGCTCGCGTCGTGTAAAACGGCTCGAAAATCTTTTCCAACTGCCCACGGGGGATGCCGGCTCCGGTATCGGTCACGTCGATGGCAACGTGGTCATCCAATTCGTCCAGCGGTCCGAGCGTATAGGTGCGCAACGTCAACCGGCCACCGTCGGGCATGGCGGCGATCGCGTTCATGCACAGATTGAACAAGATTTCTTGCAGGGTATAGGGATCGCCTTCCACCAGCGGGACTTCGTCCAGCGACGTTTCGACTGCGATGTCGTCGCCGCACTGCGGTCCGATCAGGTCCAGGACGGCTTGGACGGCCGCGTTGACCGAGGTGGGTTGCAGTTCCAGGCCCCGAGGTCGGGCAAACGATTGGACTCGCTTGGTGGTCTTCTCAATTCGCGCCAGGGCTTCTTCCATCATCTTGACATACTCGGCCAGATGCGGATCGTCGTTCACGCGGCTGCCGATGCGGCGCAGGCAGTTCTGGACACCGTCCAACGGATTGGCGATCTCGTGCCCGATACTGGCTACCAGTTGTCCGATGCCGACCATCTTTTCCTTTTGTCGGATCTCTTCGTGCGCTCGATCGACGTATCGACGGATGGAAAGGGCCAAGTACAGGGTGATCCACAAACTGCTGGACAAGGCCAGGAAGAGCGTCAACAGATAGACGCGATCCAGCGGTTGGACCGGGGCGTCGGTGTACTGGATCGGGAATCGGGGCAACAGCTCCTGGTACTCCAGGACAAGGATGATCCCCACCACCAGTGTCACCAGCAGACCGAAGCCGATCGGCGCCGAGCCCCGGAGATACATGCCGGCGATGATCATGGGCAGCGCGTAGTAAAACAAGAATGGATTGCGAGGCAGGTCGGAGAAATAGAGCAGGCAGGACAGCGCGAGGATATCGCAGAGGATCTGGGCGGCGATGTGGTGGTCGACATTCTGCTGAGTGGCTCCCCAGCGTTGCTGCCGCCACCAAAAGACGCCGTTGTACAGCAGCATCCCGACGCCCACCGCCATATGGGGACGAGTATCCGTGAGAACGCCCGCCAAGCTGCCGGCCGATGTCAGCAGGAACACCAACAGGCAGGCGATCCAGCGGATGCGGACGAACCAGCGGGCGCCTTCTCGCGGAAGTCTCATAAGTCAAGCGGATGGGATCAATGGCTGCTGGGTACGGGGCCGGCCAGCGTTTCGAATTGGTCCAGCGGCGAAGTGTCCGCCTGCATGATCTGAGCGCATTTCATCCGCAGTTGGGTCATCCCCTGTTCGATGTAGCGCCGAGCGACCACTTTCTTGGCTGGCTTCTTGATCGCCTGCTGCAGCAGCAGATGTCCACAGATCTGCAGGATCGCACAGTCCACCAGTCGGCGGCCCATCAGATCCAGGAAGCTGGGCGAACGGCCTTTGACGAAGGCGATCGCCTCGCTCAGCGTCTGCTTGGCATCCAGCAGTTTTTGTTTCAGTTCCTGCAACTGGGGATCTTCGTATTGGATCGCCTCGAAGGGTTCGACGTAGCCGTCGAACACCCCTGCCGATACGCCGCGGCTGGCGGCGAGGATCTGCAGTTGGCTGGTTCCTTCATAGATCGTCGTGATCCGCGCGTCGCGCAGGTACCGTTCGGCCGGATAGTCCCGCATGTAGCCCGATCCCCCCAACACCTGGATGGTCGTATCGGCCACGTCGCAGCACATCTCGCTGCCGTAGTACTTGCACATCGGAGTCAGCATGCTGTTGACGCGTTTCAGGTCACGGCCGAGCTTCTTGCGCCGCTTCGCTTCGTCCTTGTCCAGCGGCTTGTATTCCATCACTCGCAGGTTGTTGTTCTCCAGATCGCAGATCCGGCTGGTCTCGTAGGTCAGCGCGCGAGCGGCCTGGATCTCGACCTGCATGTCGATCACCATTTCGGCCACCGCCGGCAGACGTTCGATCGGCACGCCGAATTGTTGGCGGCTGTGAGCGTACGAGCGAGCCAAGCGGTAGGCGGCTTCGGCGATCCCCAGCGACTGGGCGGCGATGCTGACTCGGGCCCCGTTCATCAGGGCCAACACGTAGGTGATCAGCCCTCGCTGGCGTTCCCCGACCAGCCGAGCCGGGGCGTTGGTATAGACCAGTTCGCATGTCGGCGAGCCGTGGATACCCAATTTCTTTTCCAGGTGCCGCACCTTGATATGTTCGGTACGTTCGGACACGAACAGACTCAATCCACGCCCGTCGCTGATCGCGTGTTCGCTGCGCGCCAGGGTCAGCAGCACTTCGCCGCAGCCGTTGGTGATGAACCGTTTGACCCCGTTCAGACGCCAGACCCCCTGGTCGTCCAGATCGGCGCGCAGTCGGATCGCCTGCAGATCGCTGCCCGCATCCGGTTCGGTCAGCACCATCGCCCCGGTCACTTCGCCGCTGGAGAACCGATGTAGAAAGTCCTTGCGGATTTCTTCGTCGGCGAACGCATTGATCGTTTCGGCGATCCCTTGCAGTCCGAAGATGTTTTGCAGCGAGCCGTCCGCACGGCTGACGATCTCGGTGGCGATGGTATAGATCAGGTTCGGGCAGTTGATGCCCCCGAAGCGATAGGGCAGGGTGAAGCCCATCAGATCGGCTTGGCCCAAGCGATCGATATTCTCACGCACCAGCGGATGGTAGGTCACCGTCCCGTCTTCGTTCAGCGTATTGCCGCCCAGATCGATTTCTTCGGCGTTGGGCGCGATCGTTTCGGCAGAGATCTGACCGACGATATCCAGGATGCGGTGATAGTTTTCGACCGCTTCGTCCGCATCTCGCGGCGCGTAATCCGGCCGCGTATCCAGGTCGTCGAATTCATCCTCTTGGACGTTGGCCAGTTCGCGGAAATCGATATGTTCCATCAGGAACCGGATATCTTCGTTATCGGTGTAAAAGTTCGCCACGTCCTATCTCCATCACGATGGTTGCTGGTTCTTGTCGGCTGCGGGACGTTCCCGCAGGGCTTTGATCATGATCGGGATCACCTGATTGGCATCGCCGACAATCCCGTAGTTGGCGACCGAGTGGATCGGCGCTTCGGGATCTTTGTTGATCGCGACGATTTTCGCCGATTCTTCCATCCCGGCCCGATGTTGTACTTGGCCGCTGATCCCACAGGCGATGTACAGGGCTGGCCGGACCGTGGTACCCGTCTGGCCGATCTGATGTTCTTTGCCGATGAATCCGCCGTCGACCGCTGCCCGGCTGGCGCCGACCGCGCCGCCGATCGCACCCGCCAGATCGTGGATCAACCGGAAATTCTCTTTATTGCCGATCCCCCCGCCGCCCGCCACGATGACCCGGGCGCCTTTCAGGTTGACGGTACGCGGTTCGACATGACGTTCGACCAGCTTCAGGGGCAGATCCGCTGCGGTGATCTCGACGTCCTCCCGGATGGTTTCTCCGGTGCGCGACCCATCCGGATCAACCATGGGCATCACACCTTCGCGGACCGTCGCCATCTGTGGCCACCAGTCATAATTGACGATGGTCGCCACGATATTGCCACCGAACGCCGGACGGATCTGCAGCAGCAGTTTTTCGTGCGTCTGTTTGGTCTTCGGATCGGTCACATCCTTGATCTGCAAGTCGGTGCAATCGGCCGTCATGCCCGCTCGGACCGCCGAAGCGACTCGCGGCGCCAGATCGCGACCCACGTGCGTCGCGCCAAACAACACGATCTGCGGCGCGTGCTTCTTGATCATCTCGATCAGCACCTTGGCGTAGGAATTCGTCTGAAAGTGAGCCAGCCGCGGGTTTTCGGTCAGGTAGACGCGATCCACTCCGTAGGCGATCAGCCGTCGAGCCAGCCCATCGACTTCGTGGCCCGCCAACACGGCGCCGACCGAGACGCCCAATTCATCCGCCAGTTCCCGGGCCTTACCGCACAGTTCCAGCGCCACATCGTTCAAGATGCCGCCCTCTTGCTCGGCGTACACCCAAACCTCACCCTGTCGATTTACGGGAATCATGCAACTTGTCTTTCCTCGGTTTGCCTTGGTTTCAGAATAGCTTTGTCGGAACGTGCCGCCGTTAGCCCAGCGTGTGATCGACGATCAATTCGTGGATCATGTCGCGGACACCCTTTTCGGTTGGCGGCACCTCTTTGTAGCCCGATTTGGCCAGCACGATCGACTGGATGCGATACACCTTGGTCGGCGATCCGGACAATCCGCAGCGCTCGATGTCGGCACCGACGTCGTCCAGATCCCACTGGTCGATCAGCAGGCCCCGAGCTTTCAGGTCCGCCAATCGGCGTTGGATCTCGGCTTGCCGATCCTCTTCGGAATCTTCCGCCATCCCTCGTTTGACCTCGCCGATCACCTCGTCTTTGACCCTTGCCCGTTTGTACAGCATCACCTTGCGGACCGCGGGCGGCCGAGGCTGGTTGGCCGTATCGATCACGGTGATCATCACCGGCAACGAGGTCTCGACGATCTCCCAGCCGTTGCCCACGTTTCGACGCACGACGACGGTCGGGCCATCCAATCGCACCAGCTCTTCCATGTACGTGACCTGCGGAATCCCCATTTTTTCGGCACACTGAGGCCCGACTTGAGCTGTGTCGCCATCGATAGCTTGGCGTCCGCAGAAGACGAAATCAAAGTCGCCAAACCGATCGGCAATGGTCTTGACGGCCTGGGACAGGATATAGCTGGTCGCCAATGTGTCGCTGGCTGCGGCTCGCCGGTCGGTCAGCATGACCGCTCGATCCACGCCTCGGTACAGGCATTCGCGGAGCACATCGGCCGCTTTGGGCGGTCCCATCGTCAGGACGGTCACCGTTCCGCCGAACCGTTCGCGGACATCCAAGGCCGCCTCCAGGGCGTGCAAATCCTCGGGATTGAAGATCGCCGGCAAGGCGGCACGGTTCACCGTCCCATCGTCTTTCATCGCCTGGGCGGTGATATTCGCCGTATCGGGAACCTGTTTGACGCAAACAACACTGTGGTAGGGCACGATCGAAAACTCCGTGGCGGTCTGCTTCGGAAAGTCGGAATTATGGAGGAAAACCACCCTTGGGGTCAACCCCGACGTTTTTACAAGAATAAAACGGTTATCGAAGCTTTGTGGGCCGTCACACGCGTGATCTTGCGTGTTGGTGCCCGGCGGATTAGGATATGAAGGTCGATAAATGGTGCCGCTTTGCTTGCCGGGACTTTGAATTCCTACCGGGAGACGATCATGATGCTTGCCAGAGTTTCTGATCAGCGTTTGTGCTGCCAGGCGTGTTTCGCTTGGGGGCTGGTGATGTCCTGCCTGGTCACGTTCGCCGGTGCGGAATCGCCGAACTGGGTGACGGCTTCTTCGGTCCATGGGCCAGAATATCCGCCGGAAGCAGCGTTGGATGGCGATCGGCAGACCCGCTGGGCCAGTGCCCAGGTGGGTGATCGACCGGCTTGGCTCGAGGTGGATTTCGGCCGACAAGTGTCGGTCGACGCGATGGTGATCCACTGGGAACGTGCCGCGGCCAAGGCTTATGAGATCCGATTCTCCAATGACCGAAAGATCTGGCAGACCGCCTACCGACAGGACGACGGTGCGGGTGGCACCGAACGCCTCACAGGAATGGGCGGGCAAGGCCGGTATTTGCGGATCGTCTGCCAACATCCCGGACAATGGGGCCTTTACTCCATCTGGGAGGTGGAGTTTCCGGAGGGCGAGGCGGCCGACGCAATGGCAGAACGGCGGCGACGAGCCGAACAGGAAAGAGCCGAGCGTCAGCGGGCGGCGCGCGAGGCGCTGGCTGCGGCTTGGACCGAGCACGGCGTCGAGGAGATCGTGCTGGCGGTCCGCCAACCGGGGAAGGACGGGCATTGGTACGCGAATTTCAGCTATTTCGCCGAGGGACCACAGCGGCGGACTTTCGGAGACGGCGGCCAGCTGACTCGTTTGAACGTGCGAACCGGGCAGGTCACGCATCTGATCGACGATCCCGAAGGCGGCGTACGTGATCCGGTTGTCCATTACGACGCGCAGAAGATCCTGTTCTCGTACCGGCCGGGCGGGACCGAGCATTATCATCTGTTCGAGATCGATGTGGACGGCAGGAACCTGCGGCGATTGACCGACGGTCCGTACGACGACATCGAACCGGCCTATCTGCCCGACGGCGGGATCGTCTTCGTTTCCAGCCGCTGCCAACGCTGGGTTCAGTGCTGGCTGACTCAGGTCGCTGTCCTGTACCGTTGCGACGCCGATGGCAGCAATCTCCGCCCGTTATCGGCCAACGTGGAACACGACAACACGCCCTGGCCGTTGCCCGACGGGCGCATTTTGTATCAGCGTTGGGAGTATGTGGACCGTTCGCAGGTGGACTACCATCATCTGTGGACATGCAATCCGGACGGGACCGGGCAAATGGTTTTTTATGGGAATAAGCATCCGGGCATCCTGATGATCGATGCCAAGCCGATCCCCGATTCGCCGAAAGTGGTCGCCATCTTTTCGCCCGGACACGGGCGCCGCGAGCATGACGGGGCGATCACGTTGGTCGATCCGCGATACGGTCCGGACGATCCTCGTGGAGCGACCCCGATCACGACCCAGAATGTGTTTCGCGATCCCTGGGCGTTTTCCGAAGACCTGTTCATGGCTGCGTCCGGGCCTCGGATCGTGCTGCTGGACAGCGACGGGGTGATGCACACCGTGTATGAGCTTTCTGACGAGGACAAGCGAGCCGGGTTGGAATGCCACGAACCTCGACCTCTGGTCCCCCGGCCTCGCGAGCGAGTTCTGCCGGATCGCACGAATCCAGCGGATCCGGACGGGATCGTGGTCCTCCAGGATGTCTATCACGGCCGGAACATGGAAGGCGTTGCGCGGGGCGAGATCAAACGATTGCTGGTGTTGGAATCATTGCCCAAACCGATCAACTACACGGGCGGGATGGACCCGCTGACGTATGGCGGTTCGTTCACCTTGGAACGAGTCTTGGGCACGGTTCCGGTCCAGGACGACGGTTCGGCCGTCTTCCGCTTGCCAGCGCTCCGCAGCGTCTTCTTCGTGGCGTTGGACGAGCACGACATGTCGGTCAAGCGAATGCACAGTTTCCTGACCGTCCAACCGGGCGAGGTGCTGGGGTGTATCGGCTGTCACGAACAGCGCACCGAGAGTCTGCCCGCCGCCCTGCCGATGGCCTCGTTGCCCTCGCGCCCCAGCCGTATCCAGCCGATCAGCGGTACGCC
Organism: Planctomycetaceae bacterium; assembly: GCA_007695205.1. Taxonomy (GTDB): domain Bacteria; phylum Planctomycetota; class Planctomycetia; order Pirellulales; family Pirellulaceae; genus SKKK01. Next base: position 7,679 of record REEF01000564.1, on the reverse strand, counting down.
GGACGTGTTTGATTTTCCTCGAGACATTCAACCGATCCTGGATCAACTGTGCGTGGATTGTCACGGGTACCAGGCCACCGATCGCGGCGGTCCGTACGCGGGCGGGGTGATGTTGAGCGGCGATCGCGGCCCGATGTTTTCGCATGCCTATTTCACGATGACGGTGCGGCAGTTGTTCAGCGACAATCGCAACCGGGCCGTCAGCAACCTGCCGCCGCGCTCGGTGGGCTCGTCGGCCAGCCGCATCCTGACGATGCTGGACGGCAGCCATCACGGCGTGGTGGCCGACGACCACCAGCAAAAAATGCTGCGGCTGTGGATCGATGTGGGAGCCCCGTATCCCGGAACCTATGCCGCGTTGGGAACCGGTTCGATCGGCGGATATGAGGAAAACAAGTTAGTCGACACCGATTTCGATTGGCCGACGACGTTGGCCGGAGCCGACGTGATCCAACGCCGTTGTGCCGATTGCCACCAGGGCGACCTGGTGTTGCCCAAGTCGATCAGTGATGAACGAGGCGTCTCGTTTTGGCGATTCGACATCGACGACCCGCGTCTGCAACTCAGCCGACACATCGTCTTTAATCTCTCGCAGCCCGAGCATTCGCTGCTGCTGTTGGCACCGCTGGACGTCGCCGCCGGCGGCTTCGGATTGTGCCGCGACGCGGCAGGCCAACCGGCCCGCGTTCTGGCCGATCGTTCCGATCCGGATTACGCCACCCTGTTGCAGATGGTCGCAGCCGGACGCGACGATCTGGAACGAAGAAAACGCTTCGACATGCCAGGCTTTCAGCCTCGCCCCGAGTATCTTCGAGAACTACGCCGCTACGGCGTCCTGCCCGAAGACCATTCGGACGACGCACCGGTCGATCCCTACGCATTGGACCAGCAGTACTGGCGGTCCCAATGGTATCGTCCACAATGACCGGCGGCCCATTTTTCGCGTGAGCGACAAGGCGCTCGCCACCGATGTTGGCCGAAAACACGAAACCGGTTCCGAACCGCGTCCCCTTCAGCGGAGCGGATGATGGATTCTCCGGCAAGCTGTCGCGGCAGTGCGTCCATGGGCTTCCGTTTCCACTCTTTGTTTGTCACCGATCAGCCGACGCTGCGATTCTCGACTTGTCCAATCACTCTTGCGGATATCTCCGAGGCTGGCAGACCGCTCACTGCACAGTACGGAAGGCCCTACTTTCAAAACACCGCAGCCCCTTACGTCAATAGCCATGTAATGATAACGGCGTTCTCCGGTTGGGGACCGATAGACGATGGCCGCATCGAACAAGACAGTCGTGGCAAACGGTCGAGAACCGCATTTTGCAAAACTTCAGTACAGGTTGCCGGAACCGGTCCGAGCGAGGGAGAACGACACGAGGGTTGCGATCTCGATGGCCGGAATTTAGAATCCCTATGAGTCACGACGAAAAGGATGAAGGATGGAAAACATGCGACGCAGCCGAATCTTGAAATGCACCCCAGCCTGCCTGGCGATCTTTGCGCTGGGACTGGCGGGCGGAGCCGCCGAAGCCGCCGAAGCCTCAGCAGAACCCCGGGATGTGCTCAGCGATACCTGGGTGGCGGTTGACGGGCTGGGCCGCGCTGTGGCCACGCATGACGAGGTCGGACCGCCGAAGGAAGACAAGGTGGTCGGCATCTTCTACTTCGCTTGGCTCGGCCAACACTCGACCTCCGGCCCGCACAACATCCAGAAGTTCCTCGCGGCCAATCCCGAGGATCCGGAGTGGGGGCCGGTGCACCATTTCCACCACTGGGGCGAGTCGGAGTGGGGCTACTACCTGTCGGACGATGAGTTCGTTATTCGCAGCCACGCTCATGACTTGGCAAATGCCGGGGTCGATGTCATCTTCTTCGACGTCACCAACAGCTTTACCTATCGGAACGTCTATCTGGCGGTCTGCAAGGTCTTCATGGAAATCCGAGACGCGGGCGGGCGCACGCCGCAGATCGCCTTCCTCGCGCACAGTAACAGAAACCGCACCGTGCGTCAGCTCTACGAACAGTTCTATTCGCAGGGCCTGTACGAGGACCTCTGGTTCCTGTGGGACGGCAAGCCGCTGATACTCGCGCTTATGGACGGAGTGGACCCCGAGTACCAGGAGTTCTTCAACTTTCGCAATTCTTGGGCCTGGAGCAACACGGCTTGGTTCGGTAATGGCTACAAGGCTTGGCCATGGCTCGATCACTCTCCGCAGAAATACGGTTGGGTCCGGGAAGGCGTGCCGGAGCAGATGCCCGTTGCCGTGGCCCAGCACCCTACCACAAACATCGGGCGCAGTCGGCAGAACCGTGTGCAACCTCCGCCGGAAGCACAGCGACCGTATGAAGGGCTGTATTTCCAGGAGCAGTGGGAGCGCCTGCTGGAGGTGGACCCGCAGGTCGCCTTCATCACCGGATGGAACGAGTGGGTGGCGCAGCGATTCTTGAGCGATGGCCGTCAGAGAATGCTGGGCAAGGTGCTGCCCAAGGGCGAGAGCTATTTCGTCGACGCCTACAACCGGGAGTACAACCGCGACATCGAACCGGAGAACACCGAGCTGGGCGACAGCCTGTTCTACCAGATGGTCAGCAACATCCGCCGCTTCCGAGGGGCGCGAGCGCAAGAAAAGGCCACGCGGCATACCACGATCGAAATCCAGGGCGACGCGGCGCAGTGGGATGCCGTGCAGCCGACCTACTACGACAATCGAGGCGATACCGTACACCGCAACCACCCGGGCTGGGGCGACGCCGGGCCGTACGTCAACACCACCGGCCGGAACGACTTTGTAGAGGCGAAGGTGGCTGTGGACGAGCAGTACGTGTACTTCCTGGCCAAATGCGCCGAGGACATTACCCCGCACACCGACCCAAACTGGATGCTGCTCTTCCTTAACATCGATCGGGACCACGAGACGGGTTGGTACGGCTACAACTACGTGCTGAATCGCAAGGTCATCGACGGGGAAACGAGCGTCCTGCAAAAAACCGATAACGGGTGGAACTGGGAGAATGTCGGCGAGGTTGCCTACCATGTGGCGGGAAAACATCTCTCCGTGGCGATCCCCCGTGGCCTGCTCCCGGAACTCGGCCATGAATTCGAGTTCAAGTGGGCCGACAACATCCAGCAGGACGACGATATCCGCGAGTTCAACGTCAGCGGCGACGCCGCCCCGCCTCGCCGTTTTAACTACCTCTTTACCCTGGACGTAGGCGTCGAGTGAGACTTCAGGCGAAAGGAACCAACAACATGGACAACCCCAGGTTCCGCATCCGTGTCGGGAATGATCTGCGTTGAAGCCTGGAGATGCTCGACCATTCTGCGCAGCCGCCACGGGTTCTCGTCGTGCCGTCTGAAGCGGCACGTCGTGGAATGATGGACGATCCCGGCGCCACCCAAGTGTTTTCCATTTTGCAAGATAATGACTTAGGTCTGTAGACAGTATTGGGAGGTAAAAACGTCATGCTTGAAATACCATTTCTGGATGAAATCGTGATGGAGAAGACCCGCGAGACCGCTCAGCAGGACATCATCACGTTCCTGGAAGCTCGGTTCGGCGACGTTCCATGTGATGTGGCCGAAGGAATCGAGTCGATCGACGACCACGCGCAACTGAAGGGCCTCGTACGATTGGCGGCGTCTTGCCCCGATCTGGCCGCGTTCCGCGACGCGGTGGTGCGAAACTAGCCGGTCTTCCGGTAAAACACCGACAGCGTTTGATGCAGTAAGATACGGTGACTTCCTTCCTCGAAGTAAACGCACGCCTCACGCAAGGAGGATTCGCGTTTTCCCGGAACGACTGGAACAATGGTGCGCGAGTTGCGGGAATTACATCTTCCAGTAGTTTCAACTTCCTCTATTTGACCGCAAAGACTTGGATGCTGCACCTCAATTACGCCGTTGGAGTGACGTTCTTCCCTTTTTTTCCAAACCGGGACGGTTGTCTGAGGCCGGGTTGCGCGTTATGCTACACGTTGTTCCATCCGTTTTGCAGGAGTCCCGCATGCCCGTCGATATCTCCCCGGAAAACGAGCAGTTTATCCAACAGCAAATCAAGGCTGGCGCATTCCGAACCCGAACGGATGCCATTGATGCTGGCGTCGAATTGTTGCGACGGCGCACGGAACTGTTGGACCGGATCGATTGCGGACGCCGGCAGTTGGATCAAGGTGACTACCACGAATACGATGACCGGTCCCTGCAGCAGCGGTTCGAGCAACTCAACCACCGCGCGCACGGCGTCATGCACGTTCAGGAAGAAAGATGAGGTCATACCGGCTTGCCCACCAAGCCGACGCCGACCTGGATGAGTTGACCGACTACCTTGGCGAGCGGGATCCAGTGTGGGCCGTTCGCATTCTTGACGGTCTGCATGAGGCATTCCGGTTTCTGGCCGATCATCCTTGTGCCGGGGAACAACGCGAGGATCTACGTCCGGGTTTGCGCGTGTTTCCGGGGCGCGGTGCTGCTCGTCAATTCCTCGTGTTCTACTACCCTCTGAAGGATGGGTTCGAAGTCAACACAGTGATTCACGGATCACGCGACTATCTGGCCATGTTTGAACGCGGTGAGCGGTAATCTAATCGCGTCTAGCCACCGGTTCCGGACGTCACCGGCGCCGTGCCGCTCACCCATCGCGACCCCATTCCCCGATGCGTACGGCGGGCTCGTGTTCTGCGCGATCAGTCGCTTTCGTCGTGGGGCATGGCCTCGGCCATGAAGGCGATCAGATCGGCCATCTGCTGCAGGGTCAGGTTGACTTCCAGGCCTTCGGTCATCTGCGAACGGCAGTGGGTGCGCCAATCGTCGATGTCTCGGCGGCGGACGTGGTGCAAGTCGCCCCGGCCGTCGGCCAGCGTGATCTGGTCTTCGGTCTCGTCGAACATCAACCCGGAGAGGGGCAACCCGTCGGCGGTTACTACCGTGTACTCGATGTAGGGATGCTCTACCACTCGGTTCGGATCGATGGTGTCGATCAGCAGCCGGCGCGGCGTACGATCGACCAGGCGGCTGAGGTCCGGACCGATATGGCGTCCGACGTCTTCGATCTGGTGACAATTGGCGCAGGTGGCCTCCGTGAAGACGCGTTTCCCACGCGCCGCATCGCCGGGCAGGTCCAGCGCGGGCTGGAATCGCTCCAGCGCATCGCGGACCGTCGGACTTGGCTCCGGACGCTCCCGTAGCGAATCGGCGCGTGCGCGAACGGCCGCCGAAGGATGACGCAGCCAGAGATCCAAAAGCGCCCAGTCGCGTGAGGCTTCGAATTCCGGCCGATTGGCCAACTGGGGCCGAAGGATACCGAGCCACGGTTCACGCCACAACAGCACCGACACCACCGCGCGATGCACTCGGGGACCATGCTGGCTCCAGTTCCGTAACAAGACCTGAGAAACCCGCTCGTCGGGCAGTTGACGTAGCGACTCGACGGCCGCTAATTGGACACGCAACGGCGACTCGAAGTTCAGCCGCGCGGCCAACTGCTCGATCTCTTCCGTCGATTGCAAGCCTGGATTACCGGCCGGGCCCGGAGCCTCAGCGGCCCACGCAACCAGGCTGGTGAACAAGAGCACAACGCCGACAGTTTCGCGCATCCCACTCATCGCTCAGTTTCCCTCGTCAAATCGACCACTCGAAAACGGCAGAACCGGCTGGTACATTGCGTACAGTCATCGCAAGGCAATGGGGCCGCAGCCACGCGGGGCCGGGAGTCGTTTTCGGGCGACGACCAACCACATGGAAGCCGGCATGACCTAAAAGAATTGCTTGCCCTTGAGAAATGTGTTGTGGATGCGGCAGGGAGCCATTTTCAGGCAAAACGTTTTCCATCTGGCTGATCGTTGCCCGCGCTGGACTCTAACTCCCGCCTGCCTTGGCTCGGACCGCTTACCAGCATCTTCCAAAAAACTGACGTATTCCGGTAACCGTTCCACGCCGGTCCAGGTATATTGCCAGTGACCGGTTGATTTTCGACCGTTCCCACGTTCGCAATTCCTGAATTCAAGAAACAGCAAGCACGAGGCGATCCATGAAGAACCTGCTCGAAACGTTGCTCTTCGCTGCCATTGCGGCGGTCACCCTGGCCAGTGCCGCTTGGGCGGAACCGTTCCGCCCTGAACATGTGGCGGAAGACGCCCAGTGGCTGGTTCACGTCGATGGCGATGCGATGCGCCAGTCGTCGGTGATGCAGCGGTTCTGGCAGCGGGAGATCAGTGGCTGGGAGGACGTCGAAACTCAAATCGCCGCGATCGTCGATCAGATGTGCATGGATCCGGCGCAGGATCTGTCCGCGATCCTAGCTTACGGTCCCACGTTGGGTTCGCCGGACGGAGTGCTGATCGTTTACGCCGCGGTGGATCGGACTCGGTTCGTGGAAAAGGTCCGACTGGCCCCCGAGTACCGCACGGGCAATCATGAGCAGTTTGTCTGGCACGCCTGGGTACAGGCCGACGGACCGGTGACCTGCGGTTTCTTCCGGCCCGACGTGTTGGTGTTTGCCAAGACCGATGCCCGCGTGATGGCGGCTCTGGATGTGTTGGATGGCCGATCGCCCGCCATCGCTCCGCAGCATCCCCTGGCCGCACGAACCGTCTCGCCCGGCACCATGCTCTTATTCCGGGCCGCCGGTCTGAACGAGGCCATGCTGCCGCTGCAGAGTCCCGTGACCAAGCATTGTATGTTCTTGCACATCGCCTACGGAGAACATGAACAGACCAGCTTCAGCGAGCTGTCGCTGGAGGTCCCGTCAGCCGAGATCGCCGAGCAGGTACGGGCGGTGCTCGAGGGCGTCCGTGCCACCGCCCTGCTGCAATTCGGCGTCGAACCCGCATGGGAACGGCTGCTGAAGAGCATCACGATCACGCGTTCCGAAAGCAGGGTGGATGCCCGGAGTACCGTGCCGGCCGACGAGGTCTGGGCGGTTGTCGAGACGGTCTTGGATTGGGCTCCTTGACCCGTCCGGGGTCCCCTGATCCCGGGCTGGCCGAGCGAGAGGAGCTTCCGTTGCGAAAGCAGGCCGACAGCCGATTCCCGGCGCTGACCAGCGTCGAGGCAAACGGGGCAACCGACGAGCAGTTGGTCGACCGCGCCGGGCAGGGCTGCGCGGCGTGTTTCGAAGAACTATGGCGCCGGTATCAGGTTCCGCTATTGGATTGGTTCCGTTTCCGCGGGCATGGCGCCGATGGAGAAGATCTGCTGCAGGAAACGCTGGTGCGGGTCCACAGGAACCTGCATCGCTTCGATCCGCGCTGGCGGTTTTCGACCTGGGTCTTCATCATCGCACGCCGGATCGCCATCAACCATCACCAACGGTTTCGCGTACCGGCGGACAACCAGGCATTGGAAACCGCCGTCGCCAGGGATTCGCCGCCCGACGAACGGTTGGCGATCAACGACCAACGGGAGAAGCTATGGGACGTGGCGCGGCGAGTGCTGACCGACGAAGAAGCGTCGGCGCTGTGGCTGTACTACGTCGAGGAACTGCCGACTAAGGAAATCGCGTTGATCCTGGAACGTTCCAGGACCAGTGTCAAGACCCTGATGTGCCGGGCGCGGAAGAAGCTCCGCCCGTACCTCGAATCGTTTCATAGGGATGAATGATTGTGGAAAGGAAGGGGGAGTGCGGAAGGGGTCGCTTTAAGAGGAGAAAAAGCCATGTATTGGAACAAAACCACGCCTGATGAAG
>REEF01000557.1 GCA_007695205.1 Planctomycetaceae bacterium | reverse complement strand
ACACTTTGGTGTTGGCGTCGATCGATAGCATGGCTATACCCCGCAGGAAGATTCGGTCCCCTAACCCATTGGCACTCAGTATCCCCGCTACCGCCGGGCCGTCAAGGGCAACACCGTCAAGGGCAACACCGTCAAGCATCCACGTGATCACTGGTTCTTTGGAGACGATCGGCTATGCTGGAGAGCATCCGTTGGTCTTTGTGATCCCGAACGTTTTGGAGCTGAGTGGATGAAGAAGTTCGTTGTTCGAGTTTGGGTTTTGTTGGCAGGTACCATGGCAATCGCCGCGACGTTTGGATTCACTTCGGCCCAATCGGCGAACGCGGTGCCGCCACGACTTTCCCCCGAAATCCGACAGGGCCCCCGGGTTTTGAAGCCCACCGACTATGGCGTGGGGCGATATGTCCAGGATCTAGCCTTTACCGATCTGGATGGGCAGGAGCATCGCTTGAGCGATTTCGAGGACCAAGCTGCGTTGGTACTGGTGCTGACCGGCACCGGGTGCCCGCTGTGTTTGAAATATGCGCCCACGTTGGCAACGCTGGAAGCCGCGTATCAAGAACGATCGGTATCGTTTGTGTTTATCAATCCGAACGAATCGGAATCCGTGGACGATATCCGGCACGCGGTCCAAGCGCACGGACTTCAGGGTGCTTATGTCCACGACGTGTCTAGGGAATTGGTTCGCGCGTTGGATGCTCGGACGTCGACCGAGGCGTTTGTTTTGGACGGGGGTCGCACGTTGGTGTATCGCGGTGCCGTCGACGATCAGTATGGTCTGGGCTACGTACTGGACGCACCGCGACAAACCTTTTTGTCCGATGCGTTGGACGCGGTCCTGCAAGGCAGTCGTCCGCGAATCGCCGCGACCTGGGCGCCGGGTTGTGAGCTGTTCCTGGATCCCGTCGCGGCTGCCCGGCCCGCTTCGGCAGTGACCTACCACAATCGGATCTCCCGCTTGGTGCAGGATAATTGTCTGGAATGTCACCGTCAGGACGGCTTGGCGCCCCTGGCACTGGAGACATACGAGCAGGTCAGCGACTATGCGGGCATGATTCAAGCGGTGGTCCAGCGCGGAATCATGCCGCCTTGGTTCGCAGCACCCCACGATCCGGACGACCCCCAAAGCATGGACGTTGTCTGGGCGAACGATCGTTCCTTGTCCGCGGCCGACCGCACGGACCTGCTGGATTGGCTGGCTGCCGGGTTGCCGATCGGCGACGCCGAGGATGCCCCGGTGGCTCGGCAATTCCCGGATCAATGGATGATCGGCGAACCGGACCTGATTCTGCAGATCCCGCAACCGATCGCGATCCAGGCCACGGGTCAGATGCCCTATCAGTATGTACGCATCAAGACGCAGGCCACCGAAGACCGTTGGATCCAGGCGTTGGAGGTCCAGCCGACGGACCAAGCGGTCGTGCATCATGTCCTGGTCTTCGTCCAGCCGCCCGGTCAGGAACGCTTGGAGATCGACGAACGGTCCGGGCCACTGGCGGCTTACGTTCCAGGCAACAGCCACAGCCATTATCCGCCGGGCTTCGCGAAGAAATTGCCGGCCGGGGCGAGCTTGGTTTTCCAGTTGCACTACACACCGTACGGCACGGCCACCACAGACCAGACGCGACTGGGACTGGTCTTTGCCGAGCAGCCGCCACAACACATCGTCCGCAGCCGAGGCATCGCGAACACCCGGATCGCGATCCCACCTCACGCCAAAAATCACGCGGAACAGGCATCGATGAACGTACCGATCGACGCGCGGCTGTTGGCGTTGATGCCGCACATGCATTTGCGAGGCAAGGCATTTCGCTACGATCTGGTGATGCCCGACGGTCAACGCCGCCGGCTGCTTGATGTGCCTCGATACGATTTCAATTGGCAGCTCGAGTATCGGTTGGCGGAACCGCTGGACGTGCCGCGAGGCAGCCGGATCGAAGTGACAGGCTGGTTCGACAACAGCGCCGGCAATCCCGCCAATCCCGATCCCACGCGTACCGTCCGCTGGGGCTTGCAAACCGACGAGGAAATGCTACTGGGTTATCTTGAGTATTACGTGCCGTAACCGGAAAAGGGGACGGGGGTCTTTTCTGCACCGGAAAAAGACCCCCGTCCCCTTTTCATGCTCTTGGCCAAGTGCTGATCGTGGTTTACCAGTCGTCGTGAGGTAACTGGGGGGGGCGATTCCATTGGACGTTGTAATGACGCTGGAGATCTTCGTACCAATCCTGGACCAATCGTTCGCGTTCGGAGTAGGCCATGTACATCGTGTCGAACGTGACTCCGGAACGTAGGAACGCTTGCCGACGCGTGTCTTCGTCCGGCATTTGGTCCAGCAGGCGAACGACAAACACGACATTCAGCGGCTCGTTCACTGCCACCCCCGTTTGCCCCGGTTGCAACCGGAAAACGCTGCGCATGAACTCCGGTCCTGCGCCCTCGACCCCCGGTACTTGGCTAAGTGTTGGTGAGCCCATACCGGTTGGCGTCGCCCCGCGAGTCATCCAACTGAACGGCCCCGTCTCGAACACTCGGTCTGCCAGTTTTTCTCCGACGGTCTCGCGCAACGACTGATCCGGACGCGCCGCCTGGGCCAGCCGTTCTGCTTCGGCTTTCGCCAACTGCAATGCTTCGTTGCGTTTCCAGGCCGTGACCACATCCTCCTTTGCCTGGTCTAGCGTGGGAACAAAAGACTGCTCCTCTTCCGCCTTCCAGTACAGGAACTCGACATCCACCTCGAACGAACGAATCTGATCCGGGCGGAACAGCGGAACGCCCTCGACATAGGCGATCTGGGCGAAAGGAATGGTTTGGACCTGGCCGTGAGCGAAACTGAAGCGGTAGGCCTTGCCCAATTCATAATCCTCGATTTCGAACTGGTCCACCAATCGAGTTTCGCCCGGTATCAACTGGAATTTTTGGGCCAGTGCCTCCAGGTCCAACGGAGCGGGCTGGGGGACATCGCGTCCGGCATCCCGCAAGGCTCGAGCCCGGATACTCGCTCGGAAATACGCCTCGACTTCGCGCCGCGCACTCTTCATCGCCTCGTCCATCGCATCCTGCGCCAACGGTCGAGCGATCGTACGACGGATCTCGTCGGCAACCTCTTCCAGGGGCCGATACCGCACCTCGGCCGGAGTCGGCTCGGGTTGCGTTTCCCCCTCGGGTTGCGTTTCCAAATCATCTTCCACCGGTGGTACTGCCTCCACCGGCGTTTCCTCGTCAGCCGGTGCTTCCTCGTCGGCTGGCGGCATTTCCTCTGCCGGTGGTGCTTCTTCCTCGGCGGGCGGTTCCTCCTCGTTCGGCGGCTGCTCGTCGGTCATCAGGCTGACAAAAACAGAGTCGACCGCCAAATCGAGTCGGTTCGATTGGTCGTCCTCTGACGGCGCGGGCGTCTCCGATGGTTCTGAACTCTCCGCAGGATCGGCGGATTCCTCTGGATTCGGTTGGTTTTCAGGGCCTGTCAGTTCGGGTGCCTCAGCGTCTTCCGCCGACGGTTCGTCGCTGGCCTGGCCTGATTCCTCCGGATCATCCGCGCTCATCTCCTCGGGCGTTTCCTCAGGAGTCTGCTCGGGCGTTTCGTCGGGTGCGTCGAACGTCGGATCGAACGTCGCAGGTTCCTCGGAGACTCGGAAATCTTGTTGATTTTCCTCGTAGTATGCCTGGACTTGGTCGTCGTCGATCTTCGCCATCTCGGCTTCCAGGAACCGTTCGAAATCGGCTTTCAGGTACTGGAATGCGATCTTCAACGGTCGTTTGAACCCGGGTTCTGGACTGAACGGATCGGGAATTTGGTCTCTGCCCTTTTCGTACATCGCTTGAATTTCGGCGCGCGTCGGCTCCTGGGATACCTGATCCAAAAAGTCTTCGACCGGCAGGGGCAGCATCTCCGTTTCGACTCGACGATCCAGCCGGTTAAAGTAGTTCCACGCACTGACCGGTGTGATGGCGAACAGGCCGCTGTTGGCCATCATCCGCAGGTTTTGGGCTTGCAGTTCCTTTCGCAGTTGTTCGAACAATTGCAACTGGATCAGTCGCCCGCCGGTGGCTTGGCGCAGCAGGCCCGCGAATTCAGTGCGCGGTACCTTCCCGGCGGCCAATCCATCCAAGAATTCCACGATGGCCTGGTCGCTGACCACCACCCCCAATTCTTCGGCGCGTCGTGCTAGCACCGCCGTCTGGACCAAATCTTCTTCCGCATACGATCGCGGAATCCCGGGATCCCGGATCTGCCCGGTCATTTGATCTCGAGTCAAACCCGGTGCCGATGGCACGCCGCCGGCTTCGACCGCTTGCATGACCAAGGTATCCAGAAAACGCACAGTCAAATTGTGCAGGTTTCGCATCATCATCAAATCGTCGTCGCGGAACCGCCCATGTTTCCAAGTGACAACGACATCGGTATCCTGTCCCGTGGGCATCCGGGCACTCTGGTAGTACTCAATGCTCCCTCCAATAGTGAACGTGATGACGATCACCACGCCGAAAACGACGAGGAGCACTTTTTGGTGCCGTCGGAACATGGACAGCGGATTTCGCATGGAACGTATCCCCGGATGAAATGGGCAAGGTGATAGCTACTACCCTTGACAGGTTGAACCAAGGCGTCTAAATCGGTTTCGCAGTCGCAGGCATTGCTCTTTTGTATAATTGTGGATTTTAGCGCGAATCGACCTAAATACAATCCCAAAAAGGAATGTCGGCGGCTAGTGGCAGCCATTTTGTTGCCTTCGGCCGTACGACACACAAATTTCACCATTCGACTTTTGAGAAAAAGGACAACTTGGGCAAGCTGCGCAGCTTGTTTGCGTTGCAAGGAACATTTATGGGTAAGGCATCGGCAGGAAAGACCGGGAAATCGCTGGTGATCGTCGAATCGCCCGCCAAGGCGCGGACGATCAGCAAGTTTTTGGGCAGTGATTTCGCAGTCGAGGCCAGCATCGGGCACATCCGTGATCTGCCGCAGGGAGCCAAAGAGGTGCCCGAGCAGTACAAGGGCGAATCGTGGGCTTATTTGGGAGTGAACGTCGAGGAAGGCTTCGTGCCGATCTACGTGATCCCGGCAGAAAAGAAGAAGCAGGTCGCCAAGCTGCGTTCGGCCTTGAAGGACGTCGACGACTTGTATCTGGCGACGGACGAAGATCGCGAAGGGGAAGCGATCAGTTGGCATTTATACGAGGTGCTCAAGCCCAAGGTTCCGGTGCATCGGCTGGTATTTCACGAGATCACCGAAGAGGCGATTCGCAAAGCGCTGGACAATCCTCGCGAGATTCACGACGGGCTGGTCAAGGCCCAGGAGACGCGGCGTATCTTGGACCGGTTGTACGGTTACGAAGTGTCGCCTCTGCTGTGGCGTAAGATCGGACGCGGCTTGTCGGCCGGTCGCGTGCAAAGTGTGGCCGTGCGTTTGATCGTCCAACGGGAGCGGGAACGAGCGGCGTTTGTATCGGCCAGTTACTGGGATCTGCTGGGCACGTTTACCACGCAGGACAGTGCCGAGTTCGACGCGGCATTGATCTCGGTCCAGGGGCGTCGCGTGCCGACGGGCAAGGACTTCGATTCGCGTACGGGGCAACTCAAGGACACGGGCCTTTTGCTGCTGGACCAGCAACAAGCGGCGGAACTGGCCGAACGTCTCGCTCAGGCTCGGTTCCGAATCTCGTCGGTCGAGGAAAAGCCCTATACGACTCGGCCCGCACCGCCGTTCACGACCAGCACCCTGCAACAGGAGGCGAACCGCAAGCTGGGCTTTACGGCGCGGCGGACCATGACCGTGGCACAAAGCCTGTACGAAAACGGCTACATCACCTACATGCGAACCGATTCCACCTCGCTGGCCCAAGTGGCCATCGAGGCCGCCCGTGACCTGGTCCGATCCGAGTACGGCGAGTCGTTCTTGCCGGACCAGCCGCGTGTTTATTCGTCCAAGGTTCGCAACGCCCAGGAGGCTCACGAAGCGATCCGCCCGGCAGGACATCCCTTCCGAAAACCGGAGTCGCTCCGCAGTGAATTGGATCACGACCAGTTCCGGCTGTTCGATCTGATCTGGAAACGGACGATCGCCAGCCAGATGGCCGATGCGCGCGGGCACCGCACGACCATCGTTCTGGAAGGCGATGGCGCGAACTTCCAGGTCAGCGGCAAAACGATCGATTTCCCGGGCTTTTTGCGAGCCTATGTCGAGGGTTCGGACGATCCCCAGGCGGAACTCGCCGACCGCGAAGTGATCTTGCCCAAAGTGGTGGTCGATCAGACGATCACTTGCCGAAACCTGGAAACCAAGGGCCACGAGACCCAGCCGCCAGCGCGGTATAGCGAAGCCTCGTTGACTCGGGCATTGGAGGACCTGGGGATCGGACGCCCCAGCACCTACGCGTCGATCATCGACACCATCCAGGCTCGGGAATATGTCTTCAAGCGGGGCAATGCCCTGGTCCCTTCGTGGACGGCATTTTCGGTCATCCGGTTGCTGGAACAGCATCTGGGTAACCTAGTCGACTACGAATTCACCGCGCAGATGGAAGACTACCTGGACTCGATCAGCCGCCGCGAGTCCCAGCAGATCGATTACTTGCACGACTTCTTTTTCGGCAAGGATTCACCGGGCTTGAAGCAGCGGATCGAGGCCAAGATCAAGGAGGTCGATGCTCGCGACATCAGCCGCTTTCCGCTCGGGAAACCGTCGTCGGGGGAACATCAGGACGAGGTGTATCTGCGAGTTGGAAAATTTGGGCCCTTTTTGGAACAGAACGATCGACGGGCCAGCCTGCCCCATAACATGCCTCCAGACGAACTAACGTTGACAAAGGCCCTGGAACTGCTGGATCGGGAGAGCACGGAAGACGAACCGCTGGGCGTTTGTCCCGACACGGGCAAACCGGTCTACTTGAAGAATGGCCGTTTCGGACCCTATGTCCAACTAGGTTCGCCGGACGAGAAGGAAAAACCCAAGAACGCGTCGCTGTTGAAGGGAATGACGCCCGAGGAGGTCGATCTGCCGTTGGCGTTACGTCTGCTGTCGTTGCCACGTACGCTGGGCCAGCATCCGGAGAGCAACGAGCCGGTGGTGGCTCAGAACGGCCGCTTCGGACCTTACGTCAAGTGCGGCAGCGAGACGCGATCGCTGCCCGACGACCTCTCGCCCTTGGACGTCACGTTGCCGCAGGCACTGGAACTGCTGGCGACGCCCAAAACCGGTGGCCGCCGCGGCGCGACGCCCAAAGAACCTCTCCGGACGCTCGGCCAGTCCCCGGTGACCGAGCAGCCGGTGCGTCTGCTGGACGGCCGCTATGGCCCGTACGTGACCGACGGCACGACCAACGCTTCGTTGCCCAAAGATGCCGTGCCCTCGGAGGTCTCCCTGGATTTCGCCCTGCAGTTGCTGGCCACCCGAGCCGCAGAGAAACCAGCGACCAAGCGAAAGGCTGCCAAGAAGAGCACGAAAAAGGCCGCCGCAAAGAGTTCCGGAAAAGCCACGACGAAAAAGACGAAGAAGGCTGCCAAGAAAAGCGTGAAAAAGGCAAAGGACGATAACCAATAACGACGTGCGTTGCGTTCAGCCAACCACTACCAAGGGGGTGTGTGACAATAGAGAACGGAATAAAACACAAAAGGACAGGCATTTTTTAGCAACAAGGCAAAAAGGACAGGCATTTTTTGGGAGGCTCGTATTGCGATGTGTCACGCGTGCTTGGCTCGAAGGTTTTCGGACACCGGGGATTCGGTGCGGCACATGCTCAGTGCGTTGGATTGACGAATACGAACTTGTCACCGGCGAACCCGATCAAGTTCGGGCGAATCTAGACGGAAGAAGTAGGATGGACGACTTGATGACCGGGCTCAGGCAGGCGGAGCGGCCACATTGTCCAGGTGATGGACGCCGCGCTGCTGGGCGATCTGCCGTAATCGCTGCCGATCCGTGCTGAAATAACTGCCCAGCAAGCGCGTCTTTCCCAACAGCCGCTGAATTCGCTGCCCCCAGACCTCGGCGCTGGTTCCCAAGCGGTCCAGGATCGAAGCCACCTCGCGGCTCACGCGTGCTTTGCCCTGGCGGCACAACCGGCTGGTGTAGTCGACCAGTAACAGATAGCTGCCCAGCGAGAAGCCCTCGAGTAGCCCCTCGCGCTGCGAGCCCTCACGGCGCCGGTCTTCGATCGGGCACAGCCACAGATCCTCTTCCACCGCTCCCGCAGCGCGGCTGCCCGACACGCTGCCACTGGCCGCCGCCTTCAATTCGTTGAGTTTCCCTCGAGCCGCGGCATGCTGCACTCGCTGATGCACCGACGTGTGCGGGCTCGTCTCCGGCGTGGCTGCCAACCCGGCCGCCAAGGGGTTCAGGTCGATATACGCACAAGTGGCCAGCAACGCTTCGTCGTCCAGAATGGCAATCGACTTGAAACGCGGCTCCCAGAAGGCGCCTTTGCAGTCATCTTCCTTGTTCGCCATGCGGGCCAGCGGCTCCTTCAAGGCCTTCATGAACCAGCCCAAGTTGCTCAGCCGCGAACGCAGCACGTCCACACGCTGCTCGTCGCTGGCCAGATCATTAATCCAGGCCTGGGTCACTTCGAGCACCTGTCCGTTGGCCGACTTGGGCGGATACGCCAACAACCACCGCCGGACAACATCCTCGGCCGACCAGTCGTTAGCGGCGTCCGGGTCCAACCGCACCAAGACGTGCAGGTGGTTGTCCATGACGGCGAAACCACAAACGCTCACGGCGAAGGCGTCGGCGAGCGTCTGCAAGCGGTCTTCGATCCACTGCTTGCGGTGTTCTGAGCCTTCGCCGAGAAGCCGTGCTTTTCTAGTGCAGCGGGAAATACAGTGGTAGTAACGAGTTACGTTGACGTCGACGAGTTGATTTCGAGCCACAGTCATCGCGAATCCTCCTACTGGGAAATGCACCATTCGGTTCATATTAGCGTTGCCCGCTTCCGAATGCAAGTAGATAATGCCTGTCCTTGTTGTTTTGCTTGTTGTTTTTTTGTTTTTTTCAACCACGGGGGGACCTTCACGCCCCAGGCGAGTAGTTTATCCACGCTGATCGGAACCGACGATGGCTTGGATTTGCTGCGTGTCGACGGGCGAGATCAGGCCTCGTTCGGTGATGATCGAGTGGATGTACCGCGCTGGTGTGACGTCAAAGGCCGGGTTGTAAACCGGGACGCCGGCGGGGGCGGTCAGGCGACCGAAACCGGCCGTGATCTCCTCGGCGCCGCGCTGTTCGATCGGGATCTGATCGCCGCTATCGATCGACAAATCGAAGGTGCTGGTCGGCGCCGCTACATAGAACGGGATGCCGTGCGCCTGGGCCAGGACGGCCAGCGAGTAGGTACCGATCTTGTTGGCGGTGTCCCCGTTGGCAGCGATGCGGTCCGCGCCCGTGATCACCGCCTGGACTCGACCCTCGCGCATGACCTGGCCGGCCATCGAGTCGCAGATCAACGTGCAGGGGACTTCACGTTGCATCAGTTCCCAAGCGGTCAATCGAGCCCCTTGCAGCAGCGGACGCGTTTCGTCGACGAACACGTGCAGACGTTTGCCTTGATCCTTGGCCGTGAAGAAGACGGCCAACGCGGTCCCGTATTCGGCTGTGGCCAGGCCCCCGGCGTTGCAGTGGGTCAACACGCCGGCTCCGTCAGCCAGTAGCGTGGCACCGTAGCGTCCGATCGCATGGCACATGGCTCGATCTTCCTCATGGATCGTCCGTGCTTCTGCCAACAACGCGGGTAACCATTCGGACGGCGCGGACCTGGCGGCCACGTCCGCGCCCACATGGCGCAGACGCCGCAGTGCCCAGAACAGATTGACGGCCGTCGGCCGACTGCCTGCCAAATAGTCGATCACCCGATCCAGTTCGACGAGAAAACGTTCCGGATCAGCCATCGGCAACGGTTGCAGTCCCAAACAGACTCCGTACGCCGCCGCGATTCCGATCGCCGGCGCTCCGCGAACGCGCAGCGCACGTATGGCCTCCCACACCGTCTGGACATCGCGACAATCCAGCCATTGGAGCTGATTCGGCAGCAGCGTCTGGTCGATCATCTGCAGATGACCCGTAGCACTGTCACCGATCCATCGTAAGGTTTGCGGAGCTTCGCTGGCGTTCATATCGTATCGCCCATCATGTCAAAAAAAGGAAACGACCGTCCATCGAAACCAAGAGCTTAGCGAACGAGACACGACTCGAAAACAGGGCCGCGGAAGGACAGCGTTGATGGGGACCCGAGTTCGCGTTGTGGGCTTCCTAAAAGGTGGTGGCAGGCATTCAGGGAGCGACGTAAGGTTTCAGGTCCAGCATGGCGTTTCGCCACGCGGCTTCAAAACGCGGTAACGGGATATCGATCCACTGCGTGAAGCGGGCGACCGAGCCCAGTCGGTCCGGGTTGGCGACGTATCGATCCAGCCGCTGGACGTCCAGCAGATTTTGCTCGTAGGTCAGGTAGTAGGCCAGTCCCCAGGCGTAGAGGTACAGACGCCGAGCCGTCTCGGCGCCGGTGCTGTCCAAAAACTGGTCGTCGGCCGCGTCCAGCAGTTGGGCGATCGCCATCGGTTGCTCGCCGGCCAAATCACGTTGCAGGTAGCGCAAACGCACGGGGTCCGGTGCATCGATCCGCAAGGTGTCACCGTCCAGTTGGGCGGTCTCAAAAATCTGCGCCAGTCCCTCGTCCAACCAGCGAGGCAACCGCTGCAGTGGATCGGGGTAGACGGCGTTCTGGACGTAGGCATGAAAGGCTTCATGAGACAGCATCGCAAACATCTGCCCAGTCACCTCGGCGAACCGGGCCTGATTCTGTCGTTCGACGGAATCGATACGGGCCAAGGCCGTGTCGTAATCCCGCTGCCACAGCGATCGACGGAGTCTTGATTCCAATTCGATCTCGGCTTCCGAGTAACCGTGGCTGCGCAATTCGTCCAGCACCGAAGCCAATCTGGCAGGAAAACTCTGATGCAACTGGCGGTACTCCTGTCGTACCCGACCATGATGCTCGCGAGCGCTGGCCAGTCGTTTGGCGTAGGCATTCAGATCGCTGCCTGCGACAATGCGATTCTCGGCTTCGGAAAAGAACGCCGGATGGACGATCTGCAGCTCCGATCTGTCGACCTGGCGCCGGTACTCTTCCATGGAGCCGTACAACTCGATCAGCAGATCGTCCGATGACGCGATCCGTGGCGGCAGGACGAGTCGGTAGGCGCGAAAAATTTGCTCGATTCGTACGATGCTGCGGCGAGTCAAATCTTCGTCGGTGGTGCTTTCCAAGCGAAACCAGTTGCCGTCATAGATCCAGCGAGTCGCGTTCTCGACCGACTCCTGTCGCAGTTCGATATCCTCCATACGTCCCGCCTCGATCAACGCTCGCCGGCGAAAGCTGTCTACCTGGTCGATCAGCCGTTGACGCGGCTCGGACTCTAAACGCTGGATCTTTGCGATTTGGTCAATCTTGATTGGCCGGATGACTGCAAACATGGGTTTGCCGGGGGGACGCAGGATCTCGATCAACTCGATTTCTTCCTCACGTTCGGCCAGGATCAGCCCCTGGTGAACGGTACCATCGTCGCGCTGGACCGTCTCCAGTTGCCAATCGCCCGTCGTTTGATCGTCCGATCCTTCGGAAGCCGAAGCGGATGATCGGCCGCTACGTGTCTCCGTCGAAGTTTGATGGGGATCGGCGGCCGGAGCGAAGGATGCCAGCAGCAACAGCGTCAGCCAGGCGCGAACCGCGCCTTTCGCAACCGTCGCGCAGCATGAGGTACATCGCCCATCCGGCGGGAGCAACCCTGCCACGATCCGGGACAGCGATTTGCCTGATCTATTTCCTGATCTATTGCTTCGATTCGCCATGATATCGATCCGGTTTCGCCATGAACATGTCATGAATTCGGGAACGGCTGAGAACCTATACCGATTGTACGGTTTGAAGGGGCAGTTGGAAAACATCACAACGCGTAGGATCCGAAGAACCGATAGAACCGGTACATTTCGCCTCGCGATCACCATCCGTGCCGCGGTTTCGGTCCCCTAAATGTGGAAGGGCTACGACCTGATGCTTGCCTGGAAACCTGCCATGCTACCGATTTGTCTTGGTCTTCTGATGCTTGCACCGGCAGCAGCCCAGGTGAACCTTCGCATACAAGATTCGGAATCGCCGGCAGAACCGGCGGACGCATCTTCGGACGATTCGTTCGATTCCTCTGATTTTTTTCCGCCTGGGATCACGGAGCTACCGGAGACGACGGTCGAGGCCGAATTCCGTCAGCAGGAAGTATCGGCAGCGACTCGGACCCCTCGACCACTGCAGCAAGTGGCCAGTTCCACGACCGTCATCTCTGGCCAGCAGTTGCAGGACCAAAATTTCGCCATGGTCGGTGAAGCTTTGCGAAACGTCCCTGGGGTGGATGTGGTCCGAGCGGGACCGGTAGGCGGCCAGACCTCGGTGTTTTTGCGCGGCACCAATTCCCAACACACCAAGGTGCTGCTGGACGGCATCCCGATGAACGATCCCAGCAATGCCAGCCGCTCGTTCGATTTCTCCGCCTTGGCGATCGACGAGATCGAGCGGATCGAGATCGTGCGAGGGCCTCAGAGCACCCTGTACGGCACCGACGCGATCGGCGGCGTGGTCAGCATCGTGACTCGACGAGGCGAAGGGCCGTTGCAGATCCAAGCATTTGGCGAAGGCGGCAACTACGGCACGCATCGAGAAGGCATCCGGGCCAGTGGTGGTACCGATCTTTATCACTACTCAGTCGGCGGCTCGTACTACCATACCGACGGCTTCTCGGCGGCGGCTCGACGACTGGGAAATACCGAACCCGACGGCTTTCGGCTGGGAACCGTCTCCAGTCGGCTCGGCTGGACCCCCAGCGATAACTTCGAAGTCGATTGGGTGGTCCGCTGGATCGACTCGCGGGCCGAACTGGACGACGCTCCGTTCGGTTTGGGCCAGCCGCCAACAGACGACCTGTTCCGTCTGTATTTTACCCAGCAGTTGTTCACCCGCGTACAGACCACATGGCGACTGGTCGATGATTTGATCGAGACCAAGTTCGCCTACCACGTGACCGATTTCGACCGAGAAGATACCGATGATATGTTTCCGACCAAGTTCGGTGGCCAGACACTATTTTTCGACTGGCAGACCAATCTGCAACTGACGAAGAACAATCTGCTGGTCGTCGGAGTCGACTACATGGACGAAAGCGCCTCGTCATTTGCCCCGTTTGGATTTCCTCCGTTTACCGAGGCGTCCCAGAACAAGTCGGGGCTTTATGTCGAGGACCAATGGCAACTGGGTGACCGCTGGTTCAATACGGTCGGATTTCGCTGGGACCAATGGAATACGGCCGGTTCGGCGGACACCTATCGCGTGACGTCGCTGTATCAGATCCACGAAACGGGCACTTCGCTGCACGGTACGATCGGCACCGGATTTCGAGCGCCGTCGTTAGCCGAGAGTCTGTTTCCGTTTGGAAATGTGGACTTGCAGCCCGAACGGAGCAAGGGATGGGATGTCGGGATTGGCCAGCAGATGTTTTGCGATCGGGCGTCGATCGACGTGACCTACTTTCGCAACGACATCCGGGATCTGATTCTGTTCGATCTAAACACGTTCACGTTGGAGAATATCGGCCAAGCCCGCACGCATGGTGTCGAAGTGAATAGCCGATGGTACTGGACAGAAGACACCATCATCACAGCCAACTACACCAGGACCGATACGCTAGACCTGGAGACCAATGCCCCGTTGGTTCGTCGCCCGCGCAACAAGGGAAATCTTGGAATCAGCCACCATTTCCTGGATTCCCGTGCCTTCGTGGATCTCACCGCATGGCTGGTGGGGCCGCGTACCGATTCTCGCGACGGCACGGTGATTCTGCATGGTTACACGTTGGTCAACGTGGCGGGGTATTACCAGATCACGCCAGGCATTCAGTTATTCTCTCGGATCGACAACCTGCTGGACAAAGACTACGAACAGATCACCGGTTACGGCACCGGCGGAATCCTGGCTGTTGCCGGTGTACGGGGCACGTGGTAAGCACCGCGTCAGAAGTTGCCAAGTAGGACGCAATGCCATTGCGTCCCACTCAAAGGTACTGAAGCACCTAGTCAACAGGGGACCCCCTCGATCACTGATCGGCCAGAGGCTCTTTCTTTTCGGTAATCTGCGGCATCTTGAGCGACATTTCGGCGTTCAATTGCAGGTAGGAAGCCCACTCCTCTGGCAGGTTGTCCTCGTGGAAAATCGCCTCGACCGGGCACTCCGGCACACATGCCTCGCAATCGATACACTCGTCCGGGTGGATGTAAAGCATCGTTTCGCCCTCGTAAAAACACTCGACAGGGCAAACAACGACGCAGTCCGTGTATTTGCAGTTTTCACATGGTTGGGCAACAACATGCGTCATTTTCTAAACTCTCCTTCTTAAGACCTTACGCGAAAACAACTTTCGCTTCGTTGAACAACCGGGAAATGTAATGCTGACGGCAGCGGCTGTCAAGCGACCGTGCCTGTCGAGGTGATTCTTCCGATGAGGTAAGTTTAGGTGGTGCGGTATTTACCCAAAAATACCTTTTTCAAAATTGTTTCTCTTGTTCGATTTCCTGAACGTCTCTACAATGGAAGTAGTCCGATGAGGCAAGACGCTGGGAGTTGTGGAACCGCTTGATCGCGGGGCCGTCTAAACGGTGGCGACCGAGATCCCGGGGTTAGCAGCCGTTAACTCGAACCACTGCTTTAGGAATCGAATTGTGGCACTTGCATCGATCGATCGAGAATTACTGCGAAAGTGCTTGAACGGCAAGCCCCGTTCTTGGGAAAGATTCGTCGACCGATTCATCGGTTTGGTGCTGCACGTCATCCGTCACACGGCTCGGTCCAAATCGTTGCAGTTGACGCCGCACGACGAGGAGGATTTGGCTTCGGAGTTTTTCTTAACGATCCTTCGCGACGATTATGCTGTCCTGCGAAGATTCCGGGGCGAAAGCAGTCTAGCCACGTATCTGACGGTCATCGCGCGTCGCGTGGTGGTACGTGAATTGTTGCGTCACGGCAAGGCAGGTTCATCGCTGGACATCGCCGCGTCCCGGCGCGCTCCACTTTCGGACCCGTCATCTGCAGCAGCCGAACAGCGGATCAGCGATCGCGAGGAGGTCGAGCAGTTGATGCACCGCTTGAGTGGGTACGAGGCGGATGTGGTTCGCTTGTATCACCTGGAGGGCAAGAGCTACCGCGAGATCAGTACGGCGACCGGTGTGCCGGAAAACAGCGTCGGCCCCACCCTCAGCCGCGCTCGAGCCAAAATGCGCTACGCCGTCGGTGATCTGTCCGCCTCGAAATAGGTCCTATTGAGAGTCTTCGGTCGTAACATCCGCGCACGGTGCGCGCATCTTTGTAGGTTGGGACTCTGTCCCGACCGGGTCGGGTCGGAGACCTGGGTCGGGTCGGGTCGGAGACCCAACCTACTTCGGTTGCGGCTGGAGGCCGCGTTAGGAATGTGAAGCCCAACACGCCACCAGGGTCGGGCGATTCATCGCGTTCGGTCAAGCGGACGTGTGTTGCAGTTTGGCTGCCAGCAGCGTGTTGTACAGCAGCATGGCCACCGTCAACGGGCCGACGCCACCCGGCACCGGAGTGATGTGACCGGCCACCTGTTTGACCGGTTCGAAGTCGACATCGCCCACCAATTGATCGCCGACTCGATTGATCCCCACATCGATCACCACCGCGCCGGGCTTGACCATGTCGGCAGTGACGAAGCGAGGTCGACCTATCGCTGCGACAAGCAGATCGGCTTGTCGGGTAATATCCCCTAAGCCGGCTGTTCGGCTGTGGCAAACCGTTACGGTCGCATTGGCACAGGCGGGGCCTAATGTGGAATCTCGGTTCATCAGCATCATCGCCATCGGTTTGCCGACGATATCACTCCTGCCGATCACCACGGCCTGTTTTCCCGAAACCTTGATTTCAAAACGGTGCAGCAGTTGCAAGATCCCGTGCGGTGTGCATGGCAGGAACCTGGGCCGACCTTGGCAGATCCGCCCCACGTTTTCCGCGTGGAAGGCATCGACATCTTTTAATGGATTGATCGCATCCAAGATCTTTGATTCGTGCAGATGGGCTGGCAAAGGCAGTTGGACCAGGATTCCATGCACGGTGGGATCTTGGTTCAAGCGATCGACCAGTTCCAGCAGATCGCTTTCCCGGCAGTCCACCGACAGACGATGCAGTTGGCTCTCCAGCCCTGTTTGTTCACAAGCACGCCGCTTGCTGCGGACGTAGACCTCGCTGGCCGGATGATCCCCGACCAACACGGCTGCCAAGCAGGGGGTGATGTCTCGCTTCGTCTTCCATTTGGCGACTTCCTCTGCCAGTTCTTCCCGTATCTGGCCTGCCATCACCTTACCGTCCAGAATAGTGGCAACCACGCTCGTACCCCCTGAATTCTTCAACCCGTTTGTTCTGCCATAGTGAAACGCGGACAGCAGCGTTATACTGGCAGGTTGAATCTTTTGAAACCCGGGAGCGAACTTCTGCAATGTCTGAAGAAAAAAAAAGCCATGTCGAGACCGTGAAGTTGGAAAGCAACTACCTGCGCGGCACACTCGGCGAAGAACTGGCAGTCGATACGGATAGTTTCACCAAAGACAGCACGCATGTGCTGAAACACTACGGCACCTACCAACAGGACGATCGGGACACTCGTGCGGAGCGTCGAGCTCAGGGGCTGACCGGCAAAGCCTACAGCTTTATGGTCCGTACCCGGATCCCCGGCGGCAAGCTGACCAGTCGACAATTGCTGGCCCAATTGGATTTGGCCGACGAGTTGGGCAACACGACGTTACGGATCACCAGCCGGCAGGGGCTCCAGTTACACGGGATCTTGAAGACGAATCTGCGCGAGACGATTCGCAGGATCAACGAGACCCAGTTGAGCACGCTGGGCGCGTGCGGTGACGTGAACCGCAACGTCATGTGCTGTCCCGCGCCGTACACTCAGCCCATCTATCGGCAGGTGCAGGTCCTGGCAGACCAATTGGCCGATCATCTGGCGCCTCGAACGCCGGCCTATCACGAGCTGTGGTTGAGCGACCCGGACTCGGGCGAAAAGACGCTGGTCGGCGGCGGCCAGCCGGAAGAGATCGAGCCCATCTATGGGCAACATTATTTGCCGCGAAAGTTCAAGATCGGCATCGGCTTTACCTTCGACAATTGCGTCGACATCTACACACACGATATCGGATTGTTGGCGGTGGTGCGCGACGATCAACTGGTCGGTTACAACGTGCTGGTTGGCGGCGGCCAGGGCACGACGCCTGCCGCAGCGAAGACGTTCCCTGCATTAGGACAGCGGATGGCGTTTGTCGCGCCGGATCGAGTGGTCGATGTGGCGACGGCGATCGTCAAGGTCCAACGCGACTTTGGCAATCGCGAGGACCGCAAGGTCGCTCGTTTGAAATACCTGGTCCACCGCTGGGGGCTGTCTCGATTCAAGGCGAAAGTCGAAGAATACTATGGGCAGCCGTTGGCCGATCCGGAACCGGAAGACGTCACGGGACACAACGATCATATCGGTTGGGATCAGCAGGGCGACGGACACTGGTTCTACGGGCTGAACATCGAGAACGGCCGGATCCTAGATCGCGATTCGATGCAGCTCAAGTCGGCGTTGCGCGAGATCTGCACGCGTCTGGAACCCGGCATCCGCCTGACAGCCCACCAAAGCCTGCTGCTGACCGATCTCCAGGGCGAGCAACGGGATGAAGTCGAGGCGATCCTTCGGCGGCATCATGTCAAACTAAGTGACCAATACTCGACGGTGCGTCGCTGGTCGATGGCCTGCGTCGCCTGGCCGACTTGCGGACTGGCGATCACCGACAGCGAACGCGTGCTGCCGGGCGTGATCGACCAATTGGAACTTGAACTGGCCAAGCTGGGTTTGGAGGACGAGCCGTTTACGGTGCGGATGACCGGATGCCCCAATGGATGTGCTCGCCCCTACAACAGCGATGTGGGCCTGGTGGGCAAAGCGCGAGGCAGGTACACCGTCTTTGTGGGGGGGCGACTTCTGGGAAATCGGTTGAATTTCATCTACCGGGAGCTGGTGCCGTTGGAAGAGATTGTGCCCACACTGGTACCGCTACTGACGTACTTCAAGCAGGATCGAATGGCCGGCGAATCGTTCGGTGATTTCTGCGATCGCAAAGGCTTGGAAGATCTGACCGCCTGGGCGAATCAAGCCTAACGCGGCCTCGGGCCGCAACCAACGTAGGTTGGGTCTCCGACCCGACCCGGTCGGGACGGAGTCCC
>REEF01000177.1 GCA_007695205.1 Planctomycetaceae bacterium | reverse complement strand
GTGCCTGCTGGCACGCGGGCATCTGCTGTTTGATGACTTACCGGGACTGGGCAAGACGACGCTGGCCAAAGCCGTCGCCCACTCGGTCGGCGGCGCATTCGCTCGGGTCCAGTGCACACCGGACCTGTTGCCCAGCGATGTCACCGGATTTAACGTGTTCAACCAGAAGACGCGTGAGTTCGAATTCCGTGAAGGCCCCGTTTTTTCGGACGTATTGCTGGCTGACGAGATCAACCGAGCCACACCGCGCACGCAGAGTGCGCTGTTCGAAGCGATGGCAGAACGCCAAGTAACCATCGATCGGCATACGTATCGGTTGAGCGATTCTTTTTTTGTCATCGCCACGCAGAACCCCGTGGAAAGCCATGGTGCCTATCCCTTGCCGGAGGCCCAGTTGGACCGTTTTGCCATGAAGCTGCGCATCGGGTACCCGGATGCGGCGGACGAATTGCAAATGCTGGCTGCCAACGTGGGGGATTGCGGCGAAACCGCTCGCTTATCCCACGAATCGATCATCGATCCGCAACAGCTTCGAGGACTCCAGCGGCATGTGTCGCAGGTCTCGGTCAGTCGTCTGGTCCAGGAGTACCTGGTCGGGCTGGCCCAGGCGACTCGCACGCATCCCGAGGTTACCTTGGGACTCAGTCCCCGCGGTCTGCTGAACTGGCAGCGAGTCGCTCAAGCTCGGGCGCATCTGCAACGTCGCGATTTCGTGATTCCCGACGACGTTCAGCATGTCGCTCGACCCGTGCTGGAAGTGCGTCTGGCTGGCAATTTCGACGGCGCCATCCAGGTTGTCGACGAGATTCTGGCCGCTGTGCCCGTACCTGTCTTCGAAAGGTAGACGATGATCGAGGTGCTGTGGTGGGGGGCCGTCTTACGGCTGGTACAAGCGCTGTTGCAGGCAGCCCCTACGATCCTGATCGGGTTGCTGATCGCAGGCATCCTTCGCCGACTGGTTGGATACGAAGGCACGCGCCGTTTGTTCGGCCATGGTTCTCGCCGTGCGTTATTCCAGGCGTGGTTGATCGGTATGCTGCTGCCCGTCTGTTCGCTGGGGGTTTTTCCCATCCTGAGACAACTTCGGTTGGCCGGACTGTCGGGTGGCACCCTCCTGGCGTTTGCGCTGACCGCGCCCTTGTTCAATCCCATCTCGGTCCTGTACGGCCTGACGCTCTCCAGCCCCGTGGTGATCATCACTTTCTGCCTGTGCTGCCTGGTGATCGTTTCGACCATCGGCCTGTGTTGGGATCGTCTGTACCCGGGCACCGCAGTCGCCAGTTCCGAGCCCGCAGCGACCACCTACGGCATCAAACGCATGCTGGCCGTCGCCGTGACCGCCGCTGACGATCTTGTCAGTTCCTCGTCCAAGTTTTTGTGGATCGGCCTGATCGGCGCGGCCGCTTTGAGCGTCCTGTTGCCGATGGGCTACTTGCAGGAGGCTGCGGAGCATGATGATCCGTGGGCGCCCCTCTTCATGACGCTGGTCGCGACGCCCGCCTATACGACCCCGATGGCCGCGATGGTCCAAGTGGCCTCGATGTTCGAACATGGGAATTCCGTGGGTGCCGCGTTCGCCCTGCTCACGCTGGGGGCCGGAGTCAACCTCGGGCTGATCGCCTGGATGATCCACGTTTACGGAATGCGGCGGACCGCCGTTGGGTTCAGCCTGCTGTGGATGCTGGTAGTCGTGCTGGCCTATGCCGTCGACAAGCCCCTGTATCCGCACGGCGTCAATCCGCCGGGACACACGCACGCTTTCGACGCCTACTGCTGTCCGTTCCCGCCCAGCGAACCTCAGGCTTTTCAGCGGATGCTGACGCAATTGAGCGAACATTCCGCACCCTGGGAAACTCAGGCGCTCACGATGCTGGTTTTGCTGGCCGTCAGTGGTATCTTCCTCAAACGAACCGGCGGCCTCCAAAAGCTGGAAGCCTGGTTCCAACAACAACCCAAAACCAGTTCGCGTTACGATATCATCCTGCCGGGGCCGGTCTTGGGCGCTGCGGCACTAGCCGGCTTGATCGGCTTCAGCGTCCTGGGCTGCTACATCTACTACCCGCCGCCGAGCGAAATTTTCGAGGAGATGCGCATCATCAACACCGAAATCGTCGCTTCCGCCAATAGCCGGGACTGGGAGACCACGGCCTATTGGATCCCTGTCCAGGAAGACTGGACTCGCAAGCTGCAGGTCAGCATGCACTTACGCGGCCATTCCATTAGCCCGGATCAGCGTGATCAGACCCTCCAGCTCCTCGAGGCCTTGGATTTGTTGGAGCACGCGCTGGACGAGTCTTCGGCCGAGGTGATTCGGGACAAAGCTCGATCGGTCGATCAAGCGTACCGCGGCTTACGATCGGCCCATCGGACCACCGTCAGCCAGTGACATGGACAGGACCGTCCCCCTGGCTGGTTCTTCCGGGGGTTAAAATTTTCTTTTTGCAGGGGATTGCAAAACGTGATCTGATAGTATAATCGAGGCTGCGGTTGTGCCAATCCGGCCGCAGATCTTGTCTATGTGGCGCGGGTGTTTTGATTGGACACTCTTCTTGCATATGGTCGATGCGATGGCAAAGAAACGACAGGTTCCTGGAGTGCGGCCCGAGTTTGCGTTGGTCGAGTTTTATCGGCGAAACGGGTACATGCGTGTCCCCAACGAAACGCTCCGCGAGGATGCACCGCGTGAGTACAAGAAGGGATACGAGATCCGGCTGATCGCCAGATCGCAGCGTGAATTGATGGCGATGCGGCGTTTGATCCGGCAGGTCGATCTACGACCGGGGAAACCGTTCTCCAAACACAACCAATGGGTCCAGCCCATCTACGGGCGCGATGCGATGGATCTCTTCATCATCTGGCTGGATGAGTTCGGGGAGGAACGGGATGGCAAGCCGGCGCGAAATCGCGGGAAGAAAATGAACGGCGTTAAGCTGACGACGGTGACCAAATCCGTGTCGCGCAACAACAATCGGAAGAAAACGGCACCCACTGCATCCAGAACGAAGAAAGCGGCTTCGGTCACCCCCACCAAAAAGGCCGCCACGGTGAAGGTTGCGAAGTCGAAGAACGCGATCAGCACGAGGGGCACGTCAAAAAAGGCCGCCACGGCCACCAAGCGAAGAACGGGGACCAGATCGGCACCCGGGACCCAGCGGGCCAGTCGGAAGGCGGGCTGAACCCCAACGTTGCATAAAGCTCCCACGTAGGACGGATTGCCAATCCGTCCCACAACCCACGTAGGACGGATTGGCAATCCGTCCTACTTTTTATGCAACCATGGGGTGAACTCAACGGCTGGAAGCGATCCGAGCCAACGCGACCTCGGCCACTTGCCAGACCTCGGCATCCCGGTCCTGGAAGCCGGCTTGCAAAGCTTCGGTTGCATCCGTCGACCACCGCCTTCGCTTTTCCATAGAACCCCGCCCCATCGGGGTGCGAGAAGGGCAGGAGTCGCCACGCCGGGCCGGACAAAGCCGTGGCTGGCGACCCGCTCGACGGCGGCCATCATCTCGCGCAGCTCCGCCGGCGTGACAATCACCTGCTGGCCGGCGCGGTTTTCTTTCAGCGCCAGGACGAAATCCTTGATCCGCTTGGACACCGCAGGACACGGGGACAGCCAGCTTTTGAACAGGGACAGCCCCTGAAGGCTGCGTGGCGAAGGCCGGC
>REEF01000500.1 GCA_007695205.1 Planctomycetaceae bacterium | reverse complement strand
CCACATGGCGCAGAGTATCGCTCACCGTGCTGACGATCGATTGGTAATGGGTAGTCTGTCGCGGGAGCAGGCGGGGAAGCTGCTCGAAGGCGAAATCCTGCAGATCGTCCTCGACGCTCGAGAGTTCCTTGGCTCCGGCGGCGCGGTAGATGCCGCACAGGCGGCTGATCAACTGATGGCGGTGGTTGTGGTTGCCGGTCTCCAGGTCGCCGCGAACCGTCCGCTCGACGTTTTGATAGAGCGTCTGGCCGGCGCCGATCGACAGCGCCGCGCCGTTGCGGATGGCATTTTCGTACAGTTGGTACAGCCGTTGTGTGAGCCAGTACGATTGCTGCCGTGTCGCGGGGCGCTCGAGCTGCTGCCGCAGCCGGCGTTCACCCGCTGCGTAGTGCCCTTGCTGTTCCAGATAACCGATCAGGGTACCCAGTGCGTCGTTGGCCAGCGCGGGCAGCACGCCGTCGTTGGCTTGTTCATATTCGGCCAGCGCGGCGTCCAGCAGCGCGAGGGCGTCGCTACGGCGATCGTAGCCCCAGTAGATCCGCCCCAGGCCATGGGCGACGTGCAGCCGGTCGGCCGAGCCGCGTTCGGCGTCGTGGTGCAGCCGTTGGAGTTGGCGGATCTGCTCGTCGGCCAGCGGCGGGTAAGCGATGGTGCCGAGGCCAACCAGCAGGTCGGCCACCAGTCGCGGTTCGCCGGGCGTCCACGCGCGTTGCATCGCGCACTGAAGTGCGGCCAGCGCCCGCTCGCCGTGCGGGCCCGGCTGATTCTGAAGCTCGGCCGCCCGGCGCTCGATCATCATCTCCAGCAGGTCCAGGGCACGCCGGTCGACGTCCGTCGTCGCTCGGCGTCGCACCGCCGCCAGGTGCTCGACGATCGTATCGACCGTCGCCTCCTCGCGCACCTCGGACAAGACCGTGTCCATGCCCTGGAGGAACGGGTAGATCTTTCCGGCGGTGTGCCCGATCACCGCGTCAGCCATGCCGCGCAGCAGCCGGAAGTCGCGCGTGGCGCGGTAGAACTCGCGCACCTGCCGAAGGTGATTCTGGGGGCTGCCCGACTTGTCGAACAGCGCAGCAAAAATTCTCAGCACCTCGGCGCTCAACTCCGCGGGCAGCGCGCCGTCGCTCCGCTGCCAGGGCGACAAGTGGCGAGACAACAGATTGCTGAGTTCCCATTCCTCGGCCGTCATGTAGACTTCGACCAGCGCGCGCTCGTGCTGCTCGCGCCGGTCGGCGGCCAGGTACCAGCCGGCCAGCGCCCGGTACTCGGCCGGTCCCAACTCGTCGTCCGCACGAATCGCCTCGAACTGGGCGATCGCTGGCAGGATCTTGCCCTGTTCGGCCAGAAGATACCCGAGCACCAGCCGCCAGTGATTCACCGCTTCCTCGGGCCGGATCCAGTCGTGCAGTGCTGCTTCCAGCTCCGCCGGGCGGTCCAGTGCGACGAGCAATTGATACTTCAGCCGCTTCCACGCTTCCGTTTCGGGCTCGGCGGCGATCCCTCTGTCCAGGTATTCCAGCAGCCGTTCGATCAATGCCGCTTCGGCGCTGCGGCGGGCAGCCAGGTTGGCCAGCGTCGCCAGGCAGCGCGTCTTCAGCGCCACCTCGAGCTGCTCGGCCAGATCCGGCGCCTGGCCGATATCCAATCGCGGCGGCTTCGGGCCGAGCATCTCCCAGCACTCGTCGGCCAGCCGGAGGAACGCCTCGGCCCTCTGTTCCGCCTGTTCCGGCTCGCCGGCCACCGGCACCGCGGAATCGGCCCGTTGCATTTCCAGGTAGATCCGTTCGATGTTCAGCCACTGGACGAACGGGCCCTCGCGGGCATCCATCTCCTTGCGCAGCCGCGCGGCCAGTCCGTCGGCGGCCTGCTGGAACGCCGCCCGTCTTTGCTCGCGCAGCTCGGTGCGCGACAGGTTCCGGGGTTCTTCGATGGCGGCCACGTCCTTTTCGAAACGGGCTTGGAGCATCGCGTCGGTTACACGGTACAGGTCGGCCACCTGCTGCAACAGCCGCTCGGCCGCATCGGTCGGATGTGCAGCCTCGGCCAGCCGGTCCAATAGGGCCAGCGCCTCGTCCTCGTGCTCCTGCTGCCACGGCTGGGTAAGCAGGGCGTCGAACAATTGCCGGGCGTGGCTGGCAGCGTGGTCCGTTGGCCCGCTGGCCAGTTGCAGGAGCAGGAACTTCAGGTGCTCCTCAACTGTCAACCGGTCGGCAAGGATTCGGCCCAGTACCTGGCCGAGTTGGTTACGATGGTTCGCGTCGGTCTCGGCCTGCCATCGTGCTCGCAGCGCCACCGCCAGTTTCCGCCACTGACCCGCCTCGACCGCCGGATCGTCCGGCATCAGCCAGTCGACATAGCGCCGCACGACCGGTGGCGGAAGATCGCCGATCCCCTCTTCCAGCCGCTGGAGCGATTCCGCGCGCACACGGCGGCAGGCGTCGGTCTGCCGGAATCGCGGGTGTCCCATGATCAAGTCGGCGACGTGCGCCTGCGTCGGATGCTCGGCCAGAAACAGTGCCGTCTCGGCCAGCGGCTGGTGCCAACGCTCCTCGATTCGATCGGTATACAGCTCGTGGCCGCGGCCCAATGCCTGGTTCAGCGCCGCCTGGAGCCGCGCCGCAGCGTCGGGCACAATTCGATCCGGTCGCCGTCCGTCGTCCAGCCAGCGTGCGATCTGCCGGTTGGCATCCTCCTGGCGGTCGACGCGGACCAGCGTGCTCAGATACCGGGCGTAGGGGTCGCTGTTCTCCGGGTTGCTGGCGATCCAGTCCTCCAGGAACTCGAGCATCTCCGGGAAGCGACCCTCGTTGCGCAGTTGCTGTGCGTAGGCGCCGCGCAGCGAGTTCTCCTCATGCGGCAGCCAATCGACGTCGCTCGCGAGCACCCGTTCGAGCCACGCGTAGCCCGATTCATGTTCGCCCGCGCTGAACAGCGTTTGCGCGTAGCTCTGTTGGACGCGGTAGTCGCGCGGGTACTGCTCGGCCAACTGTCGCCGCAGTTCCTGCGCCTCCGCGGCTCGGCCGGTCTGGCGAAGGTGGTTGACCCGTTGTTGCATCCACCGCTTCATCGCTTGCAGATGGTCCGGCGAGTCGTGGTAAACCGGCCGCAGGGCATCCAGCAGGGCGAGCATCTCGTTGGCCTCCAGGACGCCCGACGCCTGCCCCAGCAGGTACTCCGCGAGAAACAGCCGATCTCTTGGGGCGTCGTTGGCGGCGCGATCGGCGTGCAGCCTTGCCAGCTCTTCGGCCTCCGCCCCGATCCGTGCCTTGAACTCCTCGTGTCGGCGGCCGACGTGCAGGATCGCGTCGCGCACGAACCGCACCCCGGGCCGGTCCACGGCCATCTTCTCGGCGGCGTCCAGATGCTCCATGACGCGCGTCCACTGCTGGCTTTGGGCGAAGTGGAGCACCATCGCCAAGCGGTCGCTGTAGTCATCCTTGCCGTCGGCGATCGCCTGTTTCGCCCGCGCGACGCTCGGCAGCGGCTCGCGGATAAGCTGGACGGCATCGCGCGCGGCGAGTTCGTCTGCCAGGCGATCGGCGATCGCCTCGGCCGACAGCGGCTGAAACGTCTGCCTGACCAGCGCGGTGCGCCGGCCTTGCGAATCCGTCGTTTCGATGCGCGTCGCCCACCAGGCATCGAGGACCTGCACAAAATCATCGAACTTCG
>REEF01000622.1 GCA_007695205.1 Planctomycetaceae bacterium | reverse complement strand
TCGGAACCCCGCTACAGGCCCCTTTCAGCGTCAGCATAAGTTTTAAGTCAAGACCTGACCCCAGACCAAGCAGACCAAGGGTACGCGACTAAGTGTAAAAGACTAAGTGTAAGGGCTCTTCAACTGAGCATCACCTGGCCGCCGGTGACGGGCAGCGCTTGGCCCGTTTCGTACTGTTGGTCGACCAGGTACAGGATGGCTTTGACCACATCCGCCGCCGTGCATCCACGGCCCAGCGGAACTTTGGCTTCGTACGCATGGCGTACATCGTCGATGGTCTTGGCGCCTTCGACTTTGCCGGTCCGCAGGTACTGGACGAACAGGCCGTTTTCCGGGTCAGACCACAGCGGGCCGTCGAAGAAGTTGCCGGGGCAGATGGAATTGACCTTGATCCCGTCGGTGACTAATTCCAGGGCGAACGATTGGGTCAGCCCGATGCCGCCGAACTTGCTACCGGCGTAAGCGGCGTTGCGGTTCGAGCCGACCAGGCCGGATTTCGAGTTGATTTGGATGATGTCGCTGGTGTAGGCCGGGTTGGCTTTGCGTTGCAAGGCCAGCACGGGCGCGGCCTGCTGGACGCACAGGAAGTAGCCTGTGTAATTGACCTCTGTGACGAAGCGGAAGTCCCGCGGGGCTTGTGTCTTGACCGATTCCGCTTTCAATACCCCGGCATTGGCCACGAACACATCGAACCCGCCGTACGTGCGCACGATCTGTTCGACACAGTTGGCGATCGAATCGCCATCGGTCACATTGATGGGCAGCCCCAGGGCTCGGCCGCTTCCGTATTGGCCGCGTAGCTTTTCAGCGGCTTCGACCGCGCCCGGTTGGTTGATGTCCGTCAGCACTACGGCGGCGCCTTCCGCAGCCAGGGCTCCGGCGATCTCGTAGCCGAATCCTTGCGCTGCGCCCGTCACCACGACGACCTTTCCTGCCAGTCGACCGGCGGTGCCGGCAGCCGAAGCCTGTTTGCGGTAGGCTTCGGCTTCCCAATGTTCGATAAACTCGCGCTGCGCATCGGTCATGAATTGGATGCCCTGCATGCCGCCGCCCAAGCAGGTCGCCCCGGCCATGACCTGGACGGCGTCCAGGTAGACTTCGCGCGCCGCGTTGGCCAGCTTGAAATCATCACCGGCAGCGAATAGGCCGACGCCTTGGACCAGCACTGTTTTGGGCGCGTACCCGGTCTGTTGCGTGTGTCGATCGATTCCTGCCCGCAACCGCTGCAGCAACCCGTCTTGGTCTTCGCCCGGCTGAGGCTCGAACCACAGCGGATAACTGTTGCAATACACGATCTGGTCCGGGGTCAGCGGGCCGGCCTTGGCCAGTTGCGGACCCGACGAGCTGCCGATCAGGCTGAGCGCCGTCTCAGAATCGTCGAACGTGACGATTTTCAGCGGCGCGTCGAGCGATTCGGCCAATAACCCACGCAACGCGGGACCGATGATTTTGACCAATGGCCCGGTGTCGGCCAAGCGATCGACGCTGCCCCAAGGTTGCGATCGCCAATCGGGACCTAAACGATCTGAGATGCTTTGCAGGATCTGGTCGGTATGAGCGCGAACCTGGTCGGGATCGTCGCCCGCGACAATCAAGCCATGGTTGGCCATCAAGATCGCCTTGGCTCGGGCTCCGCCGGAGCGAACCTCATGCTCTTCCAGAGCCTGTTTCAGCGTCATGGCCAGGACAAAACCGGGATCGACGTAAGGTACCCAGACGATATCGTCCCCGAAAATCTCTTCGGCCAGCTTCCTGCCTTGGGTATGGCAGGTTAGCGTATTGACGATCGTCGCGTGGCTGTGCACCACGTACTTGCCCGGCACCAAATGATGCAGAAGCACCTCGACCGACGGTCGCTGTCCTCGTTCCGGTTCGCACTGCGCGCCCATGATCGCCCGTTTGTACTGCTGTTCGCGGATCACGGGATCTGCGTCCAGCGTCGCGGTCGCCAGGTCGCTGAGTTGATGGCGATCCATTTTGACGAAACCGTCGCGAGTCATCGTCGCCAGCGCGGTGCCGCTTCCCTTGACATACAGGATGTCATCCACCTTGCACGACGTGTTGCCTCCACCGGCCAGCACGATCGACGGATCGGATCCGTAGAAACGAGACAGCTTGACGATCACGTCCAGCGGATCGTCGTCCGCCTGGAAATCGGGCCAACCCAGTTTGTTAGAATCTGCCACTCGTCCGTTCTCCCCCGCTTTGCTTGATTCAAGATGATGGTCCGCACTGCCGGTACCGTTCGATGACGGCAGCTCCCAGTTTCGCCAAGGCCTCGATCCGTTGTTCGGCCGAATCGAAAGCCGGGTTCGGCCGCCCTTGGTCATCGACAAACCCACATTGGCCGTGCAGACACAGGAACTGATGCCCGGCGACCACGCAGGCCCCCTCCCAAAAGATTGCTCGCAGGTCCTCGGGCAATTCGCCATCCTTAGCACGCGGTTGCATGGGGATCAGATCCAGCGTGTTATGTTCCGTACCGGCGGTGATCACCAGTCCCGCTTTCCGCATGGCTGGCACATAATCGCTGAGCACCTGGATCGAATTGCGTTCCGGAATCCACTCGGCCGCATGCAAGTTGCGTTGCTGCAGTTCGGCGATCAGCCGCTGGGCCGTCTGCTCGACATCGCTGATCGGCGAAGCGCCGTCGGCGACCACGGGATAGCAGGGGATCCCGCCCAATTCCAGGATCAGCCGCCGGGCTTCTTCGAATTCGATGAACGTTTCGTCCACGAACGCGGGCCGTCCGGCCTTCATCAGACTGGAACGGATATCGTTCTGGACCGCGACGGAATCGTCGGGATCTTTCGCGCTGGATTCGCTGCCCAAGACCTGGGCCAGTTGTTGCAGCCGTGATTCGGCCGGCACCAGTCGAAACAACGACTCCTGGAAAGCCTGGGACAGATGCCGTTCCTGCAGCCAGACGGTCCCCGGATCGCAGCCATGCCGCTGGACGATCATGTCCACGACATCACGCGACCCGATGTCGGTCGTCATCCCGCGCTCGGTGAAGACCTCGGACATACGCAACAGCATCTGCTCCATGCGGGCTGAATCGTTCAGCCGGATCGATTCCAGCAACTGAGCCGCCGGGTCGGTCATCTGGTCGAAGCGTGTGATGCCTTTGCCGCAGAAATAGATTTTGCCCGGGTTGCCCGGATCGTTGATCTTCGTCCCCGCCGCTCGCAGCTCTTCGTCCATGCAGATGATCTCGATCCCGTACAGCGGGAAGATATTGGCTTGGCGAGCGCCATGGGCGAAATCGGCATAGACCTGGTAGTCGTAGTAGTTGCTGGCTCCCAGCGCGACCAGCCCTTGTTCGGCTGCCAGGCGGACCGCCTGATCCACGTTTTGAAAGGCGGAAAAATTGGGCGGCAAATGGATGTGCGAGTTCAGTGGCGGCGGAGCGGTCGAGTCCATCCCAGGCGTAACATCTCGCATCTGCTCGGGCGTTCCGAGGCTGCGGAGGGAGTCCAGTGCATCGGCAACTTGTCGGCTCATCGTGAATTCTCCTTCGGGCTGCCTCCTGCAAGGCTCCCGATACGTTCTTTTCCAATCTTCGAAGATGCTCCCCCAACGGCCCGACGCCGGTGGAGGCAGGTCTGGCACCGTGGTTTCCAAACCCGTGTCCACCGGCGCGGGGCCGGTGGGGAATGGTTTCCAAAC
>REEF01000178.1 GCA_007695205.1 Planctomycetaceae bacterium | reverse complement strand
ACGTTCGGCTGGTTGATGCTCTCCAGCCGATCGACTCGATCGAACTGTTCGGAGACCTCCAACGAGTGGGTCACCAGCACGAGGGCCACACGTTCCTCGCGGCACGTCTCGCGGATCAGTTCGACAATCTGTTGCTGGTTGCCTCGATCGACATTCGCGGTCGGCTCATCGGCTAAGATCAAAGAAGGCCGATTGGCCAAAGCTCGAGCCACGGCGACTCGTTGCTGTTCACCGACCGACAATGCGGACGGTTTGTGGGTGGCTCGACTTGACAGTCCGACTCGTTCGATCAACCCTTCGGCTCGGGAACGGTCCTTGCGTCCCCTCGCGAACGTCATGCCCAGCATAACGTTTTCCAACGCAGAGAATCCGGGCAGCAGGTTGAACGTTTGAAAAATATAGCCAATACGAGCGGCTCGGAAGCGATCCCGAGCCGCTTCGGACAATTGAGCGATATCGATGCCGTCGATCCGGATCACACCCGAATCGGCTCGGCTGATCCCTGCGATCACATGCAGCAGGGTGGTTTTTCCGCAGCCGCTGGGGCCCACCAGCACCATCTGCTCGCCTCGTTCCACGGAAAACCGCGTCACATTCAAGATGGGTAACCGGTGTCCATCCGGCTCTCGGAAACTTTTTTTTACGTTTTGCAACTGCAAGATCATCAAATGCGTCCTTCGGCTTCGCTCTCGTCAAAGTCGTCTTGCTGCAAGGCGATCAGCGCATCCTGGGCCTCGTCAAAATCTACGTAGGGGCCTTCGTCCGCCACCGTACCATTACAGCGGATGGCGACATCCTCCGCCGTGCATCCTGCCGGTTGCGGTACGATCGTCAACCCATCTTCGGTCTCGATGATGACAAACATGGTGTTCTCCTAATGCAAAGGAAGCTGCTCTGGGAGGTGACACGGGGCGATGTCCAGCGTCTTTGGCAGATCATCCAGACTCGCACTGTGTGCATTATACCCTGACACTCATTTCTCGGCCATTGCTAACTGGCTTCCAGGATGCTGGCCCCGAATGTGAAGCCACCGCCGAACGCGCAAAGTCCGATCCGATCGCCCGTGGCAGCTCCCGGCAAGACGTCGGTCAAACACAGCGGGATGCTGGACGAGGAGGTGTTGCCGTAGCGGCGGATGTTGCTGAACACATCGACGCCGATCCGTTCCTGGATGGCATCGATGATCCGCTGGTTGGCTTGATGCGGGATGACCATTTTCAAGTCACTCACCTGGATGTGTTCGCGGTCGCAGACGCGATTCAAGCTGGCGACCATCGAACGCACAGCCTCGCTGAAGACCCTGCGGCCCTTCATCTGGATGTAGCCGTCGTGCAGCAACGGCACGGTCAAGGTGCTTCCGTCTTCGCCCTTGGCTGCCAGATCCGGCCGATAGAGCCGGGCTCGAGCTCGTTCGAGGTGCGCTTCGCCGTACAGGATGGTGGCCGAAGAAGCATCGCCGAACAGGATGGCTGTGTCGAAATCTTCGGGGTTCAACAGCGGCGAAAGGACTTCGGCCGTGACGATCAAGACGCGACCATGCGGGGTGCTCTGCAGATAATCGAAGCCGGACTGCAGAGCGTACAGATATCCCGAACAAGCGGCGTTGATGTCATAGGCCTGCGTCATGACCTCGCTCTTGCCCCGGCACAACGAATTGAGGATCTGGCAAGCCATCGAAGGGGTGACCGTGGTCGGGCTGGTCGTGCTGCAGATGACCAGATCCAGATCATCGACGATCAAGTGCTGTTGGTCCATCAGTTGCCAACAGGCTTGGACGGCCATGTTGACGGCGTCTTCGCCAGCGGTGGCCCACATGCGGCTTTCGATGCCGGTCCGCCGGATGATGTCCTCGGCACACATGCCGTTCAAGTTCTTCATGCGATCCGGGGTCAGCAGTTCGCTGTTGGTTACCAGGCGGCTGCCGGTAACCGTGGATACCGACGACATGCCGACGAAGAAGGGCCGCCGCTGCTGGTATTGGGCGGGCAGGTGCAACGTGCCCGTGATGGCGCGTCGGCTGAGCACGGGGGTGCCGCAGGTTTCTTGCGTGATGGGCTTGGGCCGGCGGCTGGTTTGTCCCGTGTTGATTCGCATGATCGGCGTGCCCACATCGACCACGTCACCTTCAGCGACCAGGATCTGTTCCAGGACTCCCGAGACGGGCGAGGTGAGTTCGAACACACTCTTGGTCGCTTCCAACGACGCCAACACCTCGCCACGCTGGACCTGACTGCCGACCTCGGCTCGCAATTCGACCACCACGACGGTGTCGTCGGATGGTCCTGAGCCGATGGCCTCGACCAGATGCATCCCGTCGTCCACCTGGGGCTTTTGGACCCAGGACAGGTCCAGATTCATCAACTCAGCCACCGTGGCCAGCACGCGCTGAAACGAGGGCATGACCTGCATCTGACAGACGAAATTGCAGGGGATGTGGGTATCCGGCCGAGTGACTCGACGCATCGCCACGGGAACCCGAGTCTGCTGGGCGACGGTGGCCAGGATTTCAGCCCCCAATCCGCAGGTGTGATTGTCCTCCTGGACGACGATCAGACGTGCGGTCTTTTCCGCCGACGCCACGATCGTCTGCTGGTCCCACGGCGAGATGCACCGCAGATCGATCACCTCGGCTTCCACCCCGATCGATTCCAGGGCAAGGGCCACGCGACCGCATAGCTGGACGGTATTGCCCCAACCGACCAGTGTCAGATCGCGGCCGCCGCGAACTTTTCTCGCCGTGCCGATCGGGATGAACTGGCGGTCGACGTCCGCCGACGTGGTCGCTTCGGGATTGTTCAGTAAACTCTTCGGATACAGGATCACCGTGGGCCGCTCCGACTGAAAAGCGGCGTTCAGCAGACCCGCCGCGTCACAGGCGGTCGCGGGCATGAACACGTCCAAGCCAGGCGTATGAGCGATCACCGACTCGAGCGTCTGTGCGTGATAAGGCCCCAAACCGGGCCGATATCCACCACAGGCGATCATGACGATCACGGGCACATTGACCTGTCCGCCGGTCCGCCAGAACAGCGTGGCCAATTCGGTGGTCAACTGGTTATACGCAGGTGGCATAAAATCGGCGAACTGAATAAACGCGACCGGCCGCTGACCGGCGACCGCCCGCCCGATTGCCGTGCCTAAGATGGTCGCTTCTGACAAGGCGGAATTCAACACCCGCCCCGGAAATTCGGTGCTCAATCCCTTGGTGACGCCGAAGACGTCGCCCTTGGGATCCTCGATGTCCTCGCCGAACAGCACGACGCGTGGATCCGTGCTCAGTTTATCCCGCAGCACGGCCCGCATCGCGTCCCGCATGATCAATTGCAGACCCTGCTCTGAACCCCGCTGCTCACGGGATGGATGAGTCAATTCGACGCGGAGGGGCTTCTTGGCATCGAAGACCGGCTCCGGATCAGCACCCAACGCCGACGCTTCCTCAGCCTGGTCCAGTTGCTGCTGGACCTGGTTCTCGATCTCCGCCAGTTGCTCCGCCGTCCATCCATGTTCTAACAACCAGGCTCGAAACCTGGCCACGGCATCGCCCGAGCGTCGGCCGATTTCCAGCTCTTCGGCTGGGCGATAAATCGTTTGGTCGTCCGCGTTGGTGTGGCTGGAAAGTCGCTCGAAGTCGACCACCATCAGCGCAGGCCCACGCGTCTGTCGGATCTC
>REEF01000179.1 GCA_007695205.1 Planctomycetaceae bacterium | reverse complement strand
CGGGACCCACATTCGCCGGGACCAAGTGCCTCCCAGTGGGTCCCGAGCGCCGAGCGGGACCAAATACCGCTCAACGGGCTCCCGCTCGGCGCGCGGGACCCACACTCGCCGGGACCAAGTGCCGCCCAGTGGGTCCCGAGCGCCGAGCGGGACCATTTACCTCTCAACGGGCTCCCGCTCGGCGCGCGGGACCCACACTCGCCGGGACCCACATTCGCACGGGACCTACTGCGTGGTTGGCCGCCAACGGGGACAGGCACCATTCAGGCTGATCGAGGATCGGCGGTGTCGTTGGTGGCTGCGGATCCGTGTTGGCGGCAGTATTCGTACAAGGCGATG
The DNA here is from genome assembly GCA_007695205.1 of Planctomycetaceae bacterium. Classification (GTDB taxonomy): domain Bacteria; phylum Planctomycetota; class Planctomycetia; order Pirellulales; family Pirellulaceae; genus SKKK01. The sequence goes on along the minus strand of REEF01000179.1, from coordinate 3,331 downwards.
GCGGTAGCGGTGGCTGCGTTGTGGGCCAGGGGCCGACCGTAGATGGGGATCTCGACCACGTGATCCAAGACCTGCAACAGATCGTCGGTGATCCCCAACCGCTCGTGTCCGATTACCAGGACGCTGCGGCGGGGGAAACGGAATTCATACAGGCACTGGGAACCGGTTGTTTGTTCCAACCCGACCAAAGCGTATCCCTGACTCTTCAGACGTTCGAGCACCGGACGCAACGAGCGGTGGCTTTCGATCCGGATCTGGTCGATCGCATCGCGGGCGATCTTGGCATCCAGCTTCTGTTTGCCGGTGACGATCATCCGTTGGATACCGCAACAGCCTGCGGCCCGAACCACCCGCGATAGGTTGACCTGGCTGTGCATGGGCGGACAGGCCAGGATCAATTCCGCCGCCCCGGGGTCGTCGCTGGGCGGTTTGTGACGCTGATGGACGAATCGATTCATGATGATTCATCCCGTGGGGCCGCATCGTCGCCCGCCGCCGATGCGGCTGGTTGCGACTCGCGAGTCACCAACCGCAACAGCAAGGGCAAGACGATCAGATTGCCTAGCAAACCTCCCACCATGGTCAGCGTGACCAGTGCACCGAAGTAGATGGTGGGAACGAACTGGCTGGTCATCAGCACGCTGAACCCGATGATCAACGCCAGCGTCGAGAAGACCATGGCCCGCCCGACCATCTGCTGGACTTCGTGCAACGATTCGGTCACCGACAAGCCCGCGCGCCGCGCTCGTTGGAAGGAGCTGAGATAATGAATGGAGCTGTCCACCGACAATCCCAGCGAGACGGCGGCGATCATCGCGGCCCCCATGTTGATCTGAAGCCCCAGCCATCCCATCAGGCCGGTAACGGTCAAGATGGGCAGCGCGTTGGGCACCAGGCCGATCAGCACATACGTGGGGCGCCGGAAGGCAAAGCCCATCGTCAGCCCGATGCCGACCAATGCCAGTGCGAACGTTCGCCATTGATCGCGGATTACGCTGCTGATCAGGTTGGTCAACAGAACAAAGAAGCCCGTGACCTCGGCCTCGGGAAATTCCTCGCGGCTGATCCTGGTGACTTGTTCGATCAAATCTATCTTCTGCTCGGACGATTGCCGCTCTTCCGCTCGAAGCATGATCCGAAAAAACCACGGACCGGCTGAGGCGTCCGAGGCTTTGGCGGAGTCGTCCGGTTCTTGGGCGTCGAATTCAGGATCACGGCCGTGCAGGGTTTCGCCGACCACGGGCATATGGGTGACCATCGCCGCGATGGCTCCGCTGACGATAATGGTACGGCGGACTCCACTGCGCGTCTTCCGCAGCATGGGCGCTCCGGCGAAGACGGCATCCGCCATGCTCAAGACCTTCAAAGCCGGTTGCGGTTGCCCTTGGCTGTCCTTGACGACGACTTCTTCCCGCAATCGCTGTTGCAGCCGCAGTACCCGCACCAAATAGTCCCAGTTCAGTGTTTCAGGGGCCGGTAAGATCACGTCCCACACACCCGCGCCCCCCAGATTCGTCTCGACCGTATCGTAGGCCTGAACGATGGGGCTTCCGGCACGAAAGTTTCGCGTAAAATCCGTCTCGATCCGCAAGCGGGAAATGCCGGCAGCGGTCGAAGCGAAAAACACGATGGCCAAGAATCCGATCGTGGCAGGCCGTCGTTCCACCAGGTCCAGCATCTTGTTCAATCGATCCGCCAGCAACCGCTCGCTTTTCCATGTTTGCGTTTGCTCCGAGTGTCGACCTGCCAAGGTCAACGCCGGAACCAGCAGCACGACACTGACCAGCACCATCATCGATCCGATCGCCATCATGATGCCGAAATCGCGGACCGGCGTCACATCGGCGATCGTCAGCGATGCGAACCCGACGGCGTCTGTTGTCAATGCCCAGAAGACAGGTACCGCCAAGATGCCGGCCGTACGCTGAAAAGCATCGTGCGGCGACAGCCCGCTGCTCCGAGCCTCGCGGAACCGCACGATCACGTGGACCACCGTCGCGATCCCCACCACCGTGACGATCGCTGTCAACATCGAACTGACCATGCTCAACCGCAAACCCGACCACACCAACACGCCACGAGTGAGCAACAGGGCCAATTGCACGACGCTGATCGAGATCAGAACCCAACGCCAACTGCGAAAGCAGATCAGGATGGTCAACGACAGCAGGATGGTACAGCCGATGCCCAGCCGATGCCCGTCATCCTCGATGTAACGGAAACCATCGACCAGCATCACCGGCTCGCCCGTGATCTGGCCATCGGCCAGCAACTCGATCTTTTCCCGTAACTGGTCGATCGTCTCGCGGCGCGATATCTGTACGACATCCTCAGACTCCAGCATGCAGACGATGGCGACCGTGCGCTGGTCGGCACCGTGCGTGTATCCCTGGAACAAGCTTAAAAAACGCTGGGCCAGGTCGTTGTCCTGCTGGACGATTCCCTGCTCGGGGACGCGTGCCAAACCAAACAGACTGGCAGCCGCTGCCATTTTTTCCAGCGACTCGTCCAATTGAGCTAAACTCAGCACACCGCGGACGCCCTCGGTTTCCTCCAGCGATTGGCTGATCTTTTCCAAACGCTGGATACCCTGACGATTGGGATTCAGCAAGTCCGGATCATCATAGACGGCCAGGACCACCTCGTTCCCCCCGAACGTGCGTTTCAGCTTGGAATACGGGGGCAACAACGGGTCGTTGTCAGCGAACATGTTCTCGATGGATCGGTCGAAGTCCAGCCGTTGGGCCGGTCCGAACGAAAGCATGCCCAACAGCACACCGATCGCCAGCAGCCACCAGCGGAAGCGAATCAACATCATCGCCAGACGATCGCTCATCAAGCCGTTCTCTCTCTCTCTGAACTTTAGGGTGGGCAAGTTTTCTGCCCACGATCCGGACACCTCGTCGCTCATTCTACCGCCCTACGAGAAATCGTAGAAGCTCGGAAAGCGCGACAGTTTGTAACGTTTCTGCGGATGGTTCGCGTGGCGCGAAACGAGGCAAAACAGTTGAAGTCGAGACAGGATCGCAGCCGATTCACCCTTTGGACACGGATGGGTTCTTTCCTGGCAGGGAGGCTCGTTGTGGACTCTCTGGGAGAGATACGTCCGATGTCCATCGATTGGGTTCCGCCGATCATCGGCCTGTTGTTCGTGGTGATTTGGCTGATCAGCTTCCAGGCGATCTTGGCCGAACATAGTGATCCCAGCAAATTGCCAGTTCGACCCGCACCTCCCGCTGCGGAGCCATCGAAGCCTTCTGCCTTCGGTTCGCGTTTGGATTGACCTCCGTAGACGCATCAAAGAGTGGGACGGATTGCCAATCCGTCCTAC
>REEF01000180.1 GCA_007695205.1 Planctomycetaceae bacterium | reverse complement strand
GCGTTGGTGAATCTGGAATGCGTGGTGTCGAACACGGGACGCCCCTTGGACAAAGGGGAGCGGCGACCATTCTACTACCGCGCCCATCCGGGGCTGCTCGACGTGCTTTGCACCGCCGGCGTGGGCGTCGTCACCACGGCGAACAACCACGCGATGGATTACGGCGCCGATGCACTGCTGCAGAGCAACGCCTGGTTGCAGCGGGTGGGGATTCGGCCATGCGGTTCGGGCCGTTCGCTGGCCGAGGCGTCGAGGCCGTGCTACGTCCAGGCGAAGGGGATGGTGATTGCCATCGTGGCGATCGACACCGAGGAGCCCCATTTCGCGGCGACGTCGAACGCCCCCGGCGTGAATCATGCCCGAGGCAGTGACTTGATCCTCCGGCGTCTGGCTGCCTCGTTGGCCGAGGCGCGGAACCGAGCGGATCTGATCGTCGTGTCGCCGCACTGGGGCGCGAACTGGAAGGAGCACCCGACGGCCGAGCGCATTTCGCTGGCTCACCAGATCATCGACCTCGGGGCGGACGCCATTCTCGGGCACTCCGCGCATATTCTGCAGGGAATCGAGATCTATGCCGGCTGCCCCATCGTGTACGACATGGGCAGCCTGTTGTTCGACCGGGTGGGCGAAAGCCGCATAAATCGGTCTGCCGTGTTTTGCCTGCCGTTCGGAAGCGACGGCTTTACGCAAGTGCGCATCTATCCCGTGATCCTGGAGCGGGGACGGGCCCGTCGCGCCGCGGGAAAGCAGTACGACGAGATTTGCAGCCTGCTGAAAACCCTGAGCCGGCCACTGGGGACAACGGATTGGATCATGGCCGAGGACCACGTGGCTCTCGATCTCGCACCGTCGCAACGACGTTCGAGACCGCCTCGCGCGGCCGATCCGCCGCCGATTGGCGTTGCAGTAGGCGAATCCTTCCGCGGTTCTTCTGCAGGGGAGTTGCCGGAGGTCGTGCTGGATTGTCCTCCGCCCTGGGCCGATTTTGTGTCCAACGAAGATATCGTGTTCCTGGGCAGCCGGATCCCGGAAGCCGTTGCACCGGGCTTCGCCTATGTTGCCGAGACCTTGCTCCGGGTTAGCGGACCGCTGATCGGACGATGGGAGGGAAGAATCGAAGCCTTCGGTGCGACCGGAGAACTGCGATACCGCTGGGTGCATCCCCTTGCCGACGCGGCGACGTGCCCGACGCGATGGCAAGCGGGCCAGTTGATTCTGGACCGCACCATCGTGAGACCCCCGAGAGAGCTTGGGGAAGGCGTGTATGAGCTGTTTTTCAGTCTGGTCGATCGGGATTCGGAGCGCACCATCTGTCCACTCGCTTCGTCGCGCCGAGTGGTCAATGGCCAAATCCACCTGGGATCGATCAAAGTGACCGCCAATGCACCGAAAGAAGTCGCGGGGATGGAGTTCTTCAGATCTTGAGGCTACGATGAGGCCGGAATCGAATACGCCGAGGCGGAACAGTGGCGGGCGGAACGTGGGGCCGATCAGTTGTGCCGCTTGGGCGTTCAGCCGGATGGTTAAGCACCCGGCTACAAATCTCTGGCCGAAACGAAAGATGCACGATGGACATGTCTGCCTGTCATCTGCCGCACAAGGGACCTGCCATGCCTGCCGCGAACGCCACCGCGGGCCCGGTTGTCTTGACGCCGCGGGAGATCGCCTTCTTCGACCAGTTGCGGGAACGGTTGCTGCACGGGATGGACGCAACGGTGGGAGAAACACAGTTGTTGCTCGAATGCAGCGGGCTGCCGACGGAGTTCTGGGGATTCGCCTTGACCTTGTACCAACCCCGCCACGCGCGGCTGATGGTGGTACGGGCAGCGGCGCGGCCGTCCTTCGAGAACATCCGGAGCGCGGTCGCCCGGGCGCGGAACCATCCGCGGTTCGGGCACTTCGATCCGGCCGACCGCGATCGCTGCCGCCTGCAAATCGACTTCATTCCCGACCCGCCCGCACCGGCGGACTTCGAATCGTTTTCCGAGTCGGCGCTGGACGGCCGGCGCTTCGAGTTCGGCATCGACGGGTTGCGGATACTCGACGGCGGCCAACGGCGCTATCTTCTGCCCGGCGACGCCTTCGTCTCGTCGCTGTTGGGCCTCAGGCAATTGAAGCGGCGCGTCCAACGGTTGTTTCCGGGAATCTCCTGGGAGCAGCTCGAGTTCCAACGCTTTCGCTCGATCAGCTTTGTGAGTACCTCCGGGGGGTGGGTACGCTTGGTCCGAGGCTATCCGGCGGTGACTCCCGCCACCGCCGCGACGCTGCACGCGGCGGCCACCGCGGGCGCCCGATGGATCGTCGACCGTCGCTTGCCCGACGGAAGGTTCACGTACTACTACGATGCCGCTACGGATTCCCAGCGCGATCACGAACATCCCACTCGAGATCCCCGAACCGATCCCTACTACAATCTGCTCCGCCATTGCGGCGGCGTCATCACCCTGTTGCTGTGGCGCGAGTACCATCAGGCGTACCATCGTGCCGGGACCGCACCGGACCGGGAGCAACATCCGCTCGAATCGTTTCCAACAGCGTTGAGCGAGGCGATCGAATCCGGGATCGAGTTCTACGTGCGGCAGTTGGTTCCGTACACCGCTCCGGATGGCCGGCCCGCCGCGTATGCGTACTACAACCGCAAAGCGAAGCTCGGGGGCAGCGGCGTTGGCTTGTACATGCTCGCTCTGTACCAACGCTTGTTCCGGACCGGGAAGTACGTTCCGCACGCGCGGCGGCTTGCGCACCATCTGCTCCACGAAATCCTGGACTCCGGCGAATTCCGCTACTACCACGTCTATCTGGACCGGCCGGTGGCCGAAGCGGACAACCGGGCGTTGTTTTCTTTCTATTATCCCGGCGAGGCGCTGTTGGGACTGGCGCACTACTGCCAACACGTCTGTGATGCGGAATCCGAGCGGCGGGCCATCTACGCCCGTATCCACGACGCATTGCGGTTCTTGTTCGACGCCCGGCCGCGCATCTACCGGCAGCACTACACCAATCTGCCTGCCGATTCGTGGCTGATGATGGCAATCCTCGACTTGTGGGACGTTTCCGAATTCCAGCGTGAAGCGTACAGTCAACCCGTCTTTCACGATGCCGACCGCATGGTGGACCAGATGTATACGCCCAACCGGGCGCCGTTTCCCGATTATACGGGATCGTTCTTCTATCATTACGGCGATCACCCCTATCCGGACGGCGCGCGGGCCGAAGGATTGTTGGCCGCCTACCTGCTGGCTCGGAAAACCGGAGACATTACCAGAATGGCCCGGTACTACCAGGCGCTCCAATGGGCAGCCTGGGCGACGCTACGTCTGTGCAATACACCCGACTCGGTCTATTCGGTACCCGATCCTCAACGAGCCGTGGGAGGGATCCGCTTCAAGCTGACTCGCCAATGGTTCCGAGTCGACACCATCCAACACGTGGCCTGCTTCTATCTCAAATTCCTGCCGCACCTGACGGAGGAGCCGTAAACCGACGGATGCCCTGTATTTGTTCCAGCATCCCGGGCTACAATTTCGAGACGCATACGCCCGCCTAACTGCGCCGTCGCTGGGTGTTCGAGGCCTAAAACGGAGTTCGGCCCAAACCTCGCGAAATTTTTCCGGATATTTTTCTCAGATCATGGGTAGAAGGGTTGACACGCGGGATAGCATGTGCTTCTAA
>REEF01000640.1 GCA_007695205.1 Planctomycetaceae bacterium | reverse complement strand
GTCATGCCCGGAACCATCTTATCCGTCTGCTCGCCTCGGGGCACGCGAAACTCCCCCTCGAACTGTCCCGGCGCCGTCGGAATGGTGCTGATGCGTCTCATCGTCACCGGCAGTTTCATGTTGGGGTAGGCCTTAGGGACCGCCGACCCGGACAAGCCGGAACGCATACGGTAAAGATGCTCTTCGGCAACCGAAACCAGGATCGATAGAGGTTGCGGTTGGACCACCGTCATCAGGACTCGGTTGGGTTGCACCGTCGAAAACCGGCTGAGCGTTTCCGACTGGGTCACCGAATCGCTGAATCTGCCTCGCACCTCTCTGCCATAATAGACGATTCCATCCAGGGGCGACGTGACGGTCATCGCCTGTCGATCGGCTTCCAGTTTCTTCAGCCGTTCCTCGGATCGCAGACGCTGCTGGTGCAATTTTTCCACTTCCAATTGCTGCCGCTCCAGTGTCAGCGGAAGCGTGACCGAGTTTCGCTGGGTCTGCAGACGGGTACGTCGCGCGGATTCGCGTATGGTTTCGTCATTGCGAGGCATGGTGAATTCGAGTGAAAAATCGTGCGACATCTGGGCGCTGGCCAGCGACATCCTGGCCGCTTCGACCGAATTTCGAGCTCGCTTCAGGACGATCGCCTCGGTCTCTTCGATCAGATCGTCTTCTTCGTACATCTTCTCCAATTGCCGCAATTCCTCTTCCGCATATTCCAAGCGATCCTTCGAACTCTGCAAGCTGAACTCGATCACCTTCATGCTGAACGGACGCTGACGGTCGAAGTAGTATCGCTGATCTTCTTCGGATCGCTGCGCCGTACGCTCGTTGGCCTCCAAGTCGATCGGAGTGAATTCTTCCAAGGCTCGCAGATTCTGCTCGGCCTGCTGCAGACTCAGTTGATTGATCTGCAGATCGGAACGCAAATCCTTGATCGCTCGATCGATTCGCGTCGTGTCGAACTGGATCAGCTCATCGTCCCGTTTGACGCGTGCTCCGTGCCGAGCCACCCGATCGATGGTCAATGCTCCGGACGAAGTCCATTCTTCTGGCCGGACCACAATCTCTTCACTGGTCTGAGCCACAAACGTGCCGTCCAGATCCAGGGTAATCTTCAGCATGCCCCGCTCGACCGTCGCCGTCTTAGCCGGCTTTTCGGGTGCCGCTTTTTCGGCCTCAGGAGCCTTGGCCGCCGGTTTGTCCACCGGCTTCTCGGATTCTTGATCGTCGGCAATGGCGGTCGCGGCCATCAAGAACAGGCCCAGAAAAGCACAAAGCATCGACGCATGCACGGCGTTTCGCCGCACGATCGAACCTTCTAACATCAGCGTGTCTCCATGAAAGAGAATAAGTACCCCCAATTCGATCCCTCTCGATGCGGCGAGACCCGCATCGTCCATAAGCAAACGATACCGAAAACTGCAGGAACCCCGCTTTCAACGATCTTTCGGCCCTCGCTGGGGCCGCACATTCTCCGCAGTCTTCCTAAACTCTAGCGTACTCGTTGGATGGTTCAAGTTCCAGCAACCGTTTTGCAACGATCGACGCGGATTTCTGGGGATTCTCCGAACGCAACGGGGTCGGGAGTCGTTTTCGGCCAACGATCTACCACATGGAAAGCGGCATGCCCGAAAACGACTCCCGACCCCTTCCCGCGACCCCCTCCGACACGCGTGCAACGCCACCATGATTGAAAAGAAACTCCTGCCGGGTGCTTATCCATGCATCGCGGCAACGATTTGGCAGCCAGAAGGGAGAACCCGACTGTGAAGTGTTTCTTACGAGCTATCGCGGCCGGTTTGTCCATCACGCTGGTTGCGGTCGCGTTCCCGCTGCGAGGCGAGGACGCGCCCCGGCCGGATCATAGCCGAGTGCCGGGCGTCGTGATCGCCCACTCGCCAGCACAGAGAGCACAGAGCCTGCGATTCGCTGACGGCACAACTTTAACGTGGAACTGCTGAGGGTCGCAGTCGAGGCGATTGGATCTTCGTTGCCTGTCCCCTCTGTGGTTCTCTGTGGCCTCGGTGGTGCAATGCTGCCCGTTACGTTCGCTGCGACCGCGTGAAGGGGATGACCGCAGCTCGCCTGCCTGATAATGGCAGTTACGGGACAGGGCTGACGCCGTCACGATTTGCAAACCGGATGCCATCCATGGTAAACTGAGAAGTCAGCGATAGATGTTCCGGGCCGCGAACCGTTTCAGGCAGTGAGTCAGGTGGTCTATGAACGATCGGTTCTTCTTGGAGGATCTTGTCTTTAGAGATGGAAACGGATCGCTTTGTCCAGCGCGATCGCATCTCCGACCGACGAAAGCCACCTTTTTCAGATGCCTTGCCCGGCAATTTGGTTACCTGGTGAGGGGCGCGTCAGGCACCCTTCACGTTTCTTCACGCTTTAGCGAAAGGGGTGAACCATGGATACCTTTGGCGCCAGCGAACTCAGGCGATTGACCAGCAGCGATCATGGAACGTGCATCAGCATGTTCATGCCGACGCATGCGGCGGGTCGCGACGGCCAGCAGGATGTGTTGCGGCTGAAAAACTTGACCGCCACGGCCGAACGCGAGCTTCTTGAACGGGGGATGCGGAGTCCCGAGGTTCGGAAGATCCTGCAGCCGGTTCGCGATCTGCCCGGTGAGCCGAGTTTTTGGGAAAAACGCAGTCAAGGCTTGGCCCTGTTCGTGGCGGATGGCGTCTTCGATCGTTTTCGAGTCCCGTTGCCTTTGGACGAAGCGGTCGTGGTGAACCAGCGGTTTCAAGTCAAACCGCTGCTGCCCTTGTTGAATTCCGCCGCACAGTTTTACGTGCTGGCGCTCAGTCAGAATCGCGTGCGTTTGTTCGAAGGCGATCATTCCGGATGTCGCGAGATCATCGTTCCGGGATTGCCCGAGAACATGCAGAAATCATTGAACTACGACCAGATCTCTCGTAGTCCTCAATCGCATGCCGGCCAACGAGGCAACGATCATGGCAAGCAGGGTGTGGTGTTTCACGGACAAGGGGACGAGGGGGAGATCGCGAAAGAGGACCTGGCAAAGTTCTTCCGCTTGATCGACGCCGCCTTGCATCCGGTGCTGCGCAACAAGCAGACGCCCATGATCCTGGCCGCGGTCCAGTACCTGTTGCCGATCTTCCGCGATGCGAGCAGCTATCCGCACATCGCTCGGGAAGAACTGCCGGGCAACCCGGATCATGCGAGCGAACAGGATCTGCACGGGCGTGCCTGGCCCATTGTCGCGGCTTGGAACGATGCGCACTTGGCGGATGCGGCGGCAAAGTACCAGCAACTGGCAGGGACGGGGAAGACCGTGGATGATCTGCATCGGATCGTTCCGGCTGCCAGTCAGGGGCAGATCGAGACCCTGTTCGTCGAGCGAGGTGCTCATCGTTGGGGCTGCTTCGATGCTCAGACCAGCCAGGTGCGGCTCAATGGCTTCGCCCCGAAGGGTAACGACGACGATCTGTTGGATCTGGCGGCGGTCCAGACGCTGCTGAACCGCGGCACCGTGTATTCGGTGGAGACCGATAAATGCCCCTCGCCGCCGATCTGCGCCGTCTTGCGGTACTGAACGGCCCGCACGTGGAAAAAGGGGCGGCTCCTTTTGTGCGAAGTACCCTAACGCGGCCTACGGCCGCAACCAAAGTAGGTTGGGTCTCCGACCCGACCCGGTCGGGACAGAGTCC
>REEF01000181.1 GCA_007695205.1 Planctomycetaceae bacterium | reverse complement strand
CGAAAACGACTCCCGACCCCTTCCGCCGATTCCACCAAGAAAGACCTGGCCGGGTCCCTAAGATCGCCGCAGGGTTCACACGGTCGCTTGCAAGTATTTTTCCGGGAACTTCCACGGGGCGCGATACTCGGGTCGAGCCAAGCGCTGGGCTTCGGGGTCGTCGACGATCCGTTCGGTGTCCGGATCGAACCGGACGGATCTTCCCAGTTGGTAAGCCAGGTTGGCGAGTGTCAACGCCAGATCGATCTTGTAGTGGTAGTTCACGTTGCAGCTCGGTTGCTGGCGAGTCTTGATGCAATCGAGCCATTCGCGTTCGTGCCCGGGTGATGACGGGATCGACGGTTCGGGTGGCGTATCGTCTTCCAGCAGGTTGCCTTCCGGTACGACCTCGTGCATGCTGTAGTTTGCATACAGGGTGCCTCGCAGCCCATGGAAGTAGATCCCCAGCCGTCGGGCGGGTGAACCGCGCCCGAAATCGAAGGCAAAGCTGTTACACGTGCTCATCATCCACGTCATGGTCATGTCGGGGTACTGCCAGATCACTTCTTGGACGTCCGGCGCGTCGCCGTCGCCGCCCACCATGTAGCGTCCGCCCGAGCACGCGGTCAGTGTGGGAACGCCCAGATCCAATGCCCAAACGGGCAGATCGACGATGTGCGGAGCCATGCCTGGCGTCCATCCGCCGGAATAGGCCATGAACGACCCATGGTTGTAGCTGTCCGCGGCGAGCAGCGAGTTGTAGGGGATCGTGGGCGCGGGGCCCAGCCAAAAGTCCCAATCCAGATCGGAGGGCGGATCCTGCTTCGGCGCGGTACCGATTCCGTTCGGGCCCTGGTTCATGACGTTAAAGGTTCGCACGACACTGACCGGCCCCAGTTTCTCCGACTGGATCCATTCGACGACGCGACGGTAGTTTTCGCCGGCATGGATCTGTGTCCCGATCTGGCTGATCCGCTGATGCTTGTTCACCGCATTGCGGACCGCAAGGGTTTCGTCAGGATACAGGGTCATCGGTTTTTGCAGGTAGATATCCTTGCCGGCCTCGGCGGCTTCGACGGCCATCAGCGTGTGCCAGTGCGGCGGCGTGGCGATGATCACGGCATCGATGTCTTTTTGGGCAAGCAATTCGCGGTAATCGCGGTAACCCTTCGCGGTGCTCTGATGCTGCTGCAGCACGGGATCCATGCGTGCCTGCCACACGTCGCACACGCCGGTCACAACCACGTCTTCATGACGAGCGCAATTCCCCAAATTGGCTCGTCCCATTCCATTGACGCCGATGATCCCCAGGCTGATGCGTTCACTGGCGGCGGTACGTCCATCGCGGCCCAAAGCAGCGGCGGGGACGATTTGCGGCATGGCCAGGCCGGCGGCAAGGCCAGCTTTCAAAAAACTACGTCGGTGGGAAGACACGGGTTCGGGCATGACGAATACTCCTGATGGAAGGGCAGGTGGGAAACTGGGCGGACGCACCGAGTCGGCACCTGGAATCAGTACAATCGATTTTACCACGGCTTGCAAGCCCTGGTGCCCCGATACCCCGATACGGTTTGCCGTTGGTTGATGTTGACACATCGCTGCCGGTCGTCTACAAACGGTACGCGGTACTCTAATCTCGACTACCCGACATCAAAAATCGACATCATGAATCGAATTCAACAATGGCCTGCGGTGGACCTGGAATCGCTTCGTCCCACCGCTGAAAAAAAATCGGCCTCGTTCGCCCCCGCCGTCCGCCCCTGCTGCGAGCAGCGTTTCTTCCTCCCGCATCACTTCGAACCCGGATATGCCTACCCGCTGCTGGTCTGGTTGCATGGACCGGATGACGACGAACGGCAATTGCATCGCATCATGCCACACGTCAGTCTGCGGAATTATGTGGCGGTCGGTCCGCGGGGCTGTTGCTCGCCAGAACCCGATCGGGCGGGCTACCGCTGGCAGCAGAGCGAAGACGCGATCGATCGTGCCGAGCAGCGGGTGTTCGAGGCGATCGAGATCGCTTGTCGTCGTTACCCTATCGCCGAGGATCGGATCTTCTTGGCTGGTTACCAATGCGGCGGCACGATGGCTCTGCGTATCGGGCTGGGATCGCCAAACACCTTTGCGGGGGTGCTGTCCATCGGCGGCCGTTTTCCCCGCAAGCTGGCGCCGCTGACCCATCTGCACGCAATCCAGCGTTTGCCGATCTTCCTTGCGCAAGGTCGGCAATCAAGCTTGTATCCACCGGACGTTACCTGCGAGGATCTGCGGCTGTTTCACGCCGCAAAATTGCACGCGATGCTGCGGCAGTATCCTTGCGGCGACGAATTGACGACGCAAATGCTGCGCGACATGGACGCGTGGATCATGGAGCAGATCCACGGGGTGAAGCCCGATTCGGCACCGTGTCACGCGTTGGTTCTGCCTTGCGAGGAAAACTAGGCTGCTCAGACTTCGTTGACGGGCGGGGCCATCACGGCCACTGGTCGTTGGCGAAGCGCGTGCCCTGCACTTCCACGAACGTACCTCCGTACTGGGCCACGTGTTCGACTTGGCCCTTTGCGTCCTTGCGCACCAGACACAGTTCAGCGTCGGTCACCAATTCCCACACCGGGACGTGGACGGGGCCGTCTGCCAGGGACGGGCGCAGCTTCAACGGATTCTCGGTGTCCAACGCCACCACCAGATCCGTGCGGCCATCGGCCAGATCGACCCGCAGTGCCACGTTTCCGTCGGGCATCGCCCGGCCATCAACGGTCGGGATCCATCGCTTGACGGCTTGGATGGCGGACTGGTTCGAATAGGGCTCGATGATACCGACGAAGCACGAGGCCAAGGGTGCCTGATCCGCGGTCCGTCGGACCATGATGCGCGGGATCCACGTTTCCTGGCTGCTGCCGTAGCTTCCTTGGATGACCCATGCCTGGGCCGTGGCCACGCTGGCATCTGCCGTCAGGTCGGTGTAGCGCAGATGGACCTTCGCGCCATCGGCCAGATTGCCGTAGCGATCCAGGACGTCCCACGTGGCGTTCCATCCCGGCGTTGGGGCAGGGTCGTACCGGAAGTCGCGCATCTGAGTCGCGTGTCCGTAGTCCGGGCCCGGCTCGAGCGTCAGTCCCTCGGTGCGCAACGTCGCAAAGTGGCTGTGCATGAACTTGGCGTGATCTCTTCCGCCCACCACGCGGAACACGTCCAGCAGGTAGACGCTGTCCGGCCCCACATCCACCGAGGCCACCGTCCGCTCGTACTGCTGGCCGCCGATCATCGCGGGGCACGACGCGCGGATGGCTTTCAACACCGGACCGTCCTTCCACAGCGTGGTTGTTCCGGCCGCTGCCGCCTGATTTCGCCCGTCCACCACGACGGTGTTGTGTGCAGCCGTCATCTGATACCAGCGGGAACGGGGCGAGTCCCAGCCGCCGAACTGCACCGGCGGGTAACCGAAATCGGGCATCAGGTCGAGTTCCAGCGCGAAGAGCCCCAGATTCATGCCGTCCAGATGGCCGTGTCCTCCACCGGCCTCGTAATTGAGCCACGCGACGCGGCAATCCGCCCCGGCACCGGATTTCAGCAGGGCGATCCGCCATTGCTGCTTGTTCACCGATTCGTGCGGCGGCGTGTCGCCGTGAGCGGCGATCACCCGCGACACGCGAATTCGAGAACCGGCCGGATCGGCGGCGAACACGTCGTGCGGCAACCCCG